>NZ_JADPMS010000018.1:0-35784 GCF_015686645.1 Streptococcus sp. NLN76
GACTTCTTTGTTAAACCTCCTTGGTGAACCTTAGTTCTACCTGCGTCAGTTTGCCTTGAAGTCTTTTGATTTAGCTTCGAATTTATTATTGACAGGTAGTATTCCTACTACCCACACATTGGTATTCGTCTTGTTCAGTTTTCAAAGGTCATGTCTCTCACGAGACAACTTAATCAGTTTATCAAAACCTCAATAGTTTGTCAACACTTTTGTTTAACTTTTTTAAAGTTTTTTTGCTTTCGTTCGTTTGGACCGAACTATTTTACTGATTGCGTCCCGTTTAAGGAACTCTCCCTTCAGGACTTTATTAGTATACAACATGATGTTGGTCTTTGCAAGGGGAAAGTTACATTTTTTTAATAAAAAAAGAGCATCCCCACTGAATGCTCTTAATTCACTTGATTACGATAGCTCTGTAGTTCTTTCTCATTTCCCCATACAAAGTGACCGGGAGTGATTTCTTCCATTTTTGGTTTATCTTCCGAATAATCATGTATAGAGGGATCATAAACTTTAAGAACTTTCTTGCGTTCTAGAAGTGGATCTGGGATTGGAACTGCAGATAGCAATGATTGTGTATAGGGATGAAGCGGGCGACTAAATAGTTCCTCAGTTTCAGCTACTTCAACAATAACACCTTTATAAATAACTGCAATTCGGTCTGAAATGAATCGGACAACTGATAGATCGTGGGCAATAAATAGATAGGTTAGACCTAGTTCACGCTGGAATTTCTTTAATAGATTAAGAACCTGTGCCCGAACCGATACATCTAGAGCTGATATTGGTTCATCTGCGATTACAAAATCTGGCTGCATTACTAGAGCCCGTGCAATACCAATCCGCTGTCTTTGTCCACCAGAAAATTCGTGTGGATAGCGAGTCAAATGCTCTGCAAGAAGACCTACAGACTCTACCATTTCACGAACTTTACGCTGCCTATCTTCTTCATTTTCAAATAAATTGAAATTGTATAACCCCTCCGAAATGATATAGTCCACGGTTGCACGCTCATTCAAACTCGCAGCTGGGTCTTGGAAAATCATTTGAATTTTACGAATCAATTCTTTTTCTTCTTCACTGGTCTTTTTCCCATTAATTCGCTTACCGTCAAAGAAGATATCACCACCACTTGTCTCATTTAGACCAATAATGGCACGCCCTATCGTTGTTTTCCCACTACCTGACTCTCCCACTAGTGAGAAAGTTTCTCCTCTGTTAATGAAAAAGTTAGCATTTTGCACAGCTACAAATTTTTTGCTTCCTTCTCCAAAGGAAATCTCTAAATCTTTCACTTCAATAAGTTTATCAGTCAATTAGCTATCTCCTTCCATAAAATCAGCAAAAGTCATTTTTTCTCGAATCTTTTCATGCAAATTTTGAATAACCTCTGGCTTTTCCACACGAGGTGCCATTTCATGCAAAAGCCAGGTTTTAGCCCAATGGGTCTCAGAAACGTAAAATGTCGGGGCTTTTTCTTCAAAATCAATTGCCATAGCATAGTCAGAACGAAGTGCGAACGAGTCACCTTTAATCTCAGTGTAAAGAGATGGCGGCGTACCTGGAATTGAGAAGAGTTCTCCATCTTCACCAGCTAATTGGGGTAGACTAGAAAGCAAACTCCATGTGTAAGGATGTCTAGGATCGTAGAAAATCTCTTCCACGGTTCCATATTCGATAATCTCTCCTGCATACATGACAGCTACTTTATCAGCTATACTTGCTACCACACCTAAATCATGGGTAATAAAGATAATCGTAAATCCGTATTCATTTTTTAAGTCTTTTAACAAATCTATGATTTGGGCCTGTATGGTTACGTCTAAAGCTGTGGTAGGCTCATCACAGATGAGGATATCTGGTTTACATGCTAGGGCAATTGCAATCACAATCCGTTGACGCATTCCTCCGGAGTATTGGAAAGGATACTCCGAAAAACGTCTTTCTGGATCCGGAATGCCAACTTTATCCATGTAGTCAATCGCCATTTCCTTAGCTTCTTTTGCATCCTTCCTTTGATGCTTAATAATAACTTCTGTAATTTGACTACCGATCGTTTTAATCGGATCAAGACTTGTCATCGGATCTTGGAAAATTGTCGCAATCTTTTTGCCTCGAATTTCCGCCCATTCTTGATTTGTTTTCAGTTTGGTCAAATCCTGCCCTCTATATTCAATAGAGCCTTGGGTAAGGCGACCATTATCTTCCAGCATACCTGTAAATGTTTTAGTTAAAACAGATTTACCACTTCCAGATTCACCAACTAATGCTAAAACGTCACCTTCAAGTAACTCTAAAGATACACCCCGGATGGCGGTCAAGATCCGATCACGGACCTCAAACTCAACGACTACATCCTGAGCATTTAAAATAATATTTTTTTCTGACATAATCGCTCCTATCTATGAGTTCTTGGATCACTTGCATCCGCCAAATTCTGTCCCACAATGTAGAAAGACAATGAAACTAAAATCAACACTGTCAATGGAATCCAAAAGAGGTAAGCATTAGTAGTAACATTTTGAGAATAGGTTGATATTAACCGGCCTAAACTTGGCACTGTTGCTGGCAGACCGATTCCAAAGAAAGATAGGAAAGCTTCATAAGAAATGTAGGAAGGTAACTGAGCTGCAGCCATTGTTACAATAACCGATACCAACTGTGGTAACAGGTTACGGACAATTATCTTACGTGATGGTGTCCCAAGAGTTCGACTTGCTAAATTATATTCCAAATCACGGTAGCGTAAAATTTGTACCCGTATAGTGTAAGCTACACTAACCCATGATGTTACAGTCATAGCAAAAATCAAATTCCAAAAGCCAGAACCAAGTGAGTAGGTCAAAACAATAACAATCAACAATTGAGGAATATTAGAAATAATGTTATATACCTCAATCATAACACGGTCAACTGACTTAGACACACCCCAGATTCCACCAACAAAAACTCCAATCACCATCGTAATTACTGTGGCAATAACTGCAATCAAAATAGAATTTCGTGCTCCAAACCAGACAGCGTCAAAAAGAGAATGGCCATTAGCATCGGTTCCAAACCAATACTCAGCATTAGGGGCAATATAGCGTAAGGCAAAGTTGTTTACATTAGAAACATCGTTAGGGTCATAATCTGAAATAATAGGATAAATAAAACTCATCAAAACGATGCTAGCTAAAACAACTAACATAACAAGCGTCATCCTACGCTTCAAAAATTCTCTAAAAACTGACTTCCAATAAGAATACGCTGGTGCATCTATTGATTCAGAGGCAAAATCATCACGTTTGACAAATTCAAATTTTGAAGAATCTAACTGTGCCATTATTTACCTCCTTTTGAAGATAGCTTAATTCGTGGATCCAAGACTGTCATCAGCAAGTCACCAAGTAAGTTCGCCAAGATGGAAAGACTTGTAAAGATGAAAGTTAATCCAACCACCATTGTATTGTTGGCAGCACGGACAGAATCAATCAACATTTTCCCCATTCCTGGAAAGGCAAACACAGACTCCGTTAAAGTAGCACCGATAATTACTAGAATAATAGCTGAAGGGATACCTGCAACAATCGGAACCATAGCATTCTTAAAAATATGCTTCTGCATAATTTCCTTCTCAGATAAACCTTTCGCACGAGCAAAACGTACATAATCACTAGACTGTTGATCAATCATGTACCGGCGAATCCAAATAGTCAAACTTGGAGTACTCAAGAGACCAAGAATTACTGCAGGAAGCACATAAGAACGCCAATCGCCTGCTCCTAAAGTTGGGAAAGAGTCTGGAAGACCGATAAAAGAACCTAACAATCGAACCAAATACACCAAGGCAATAGTTGGAAGTGCAAGTAAAAAGGTCAAAGTTGCTGTTGAAACAGAATCCAAAGTACTATTTTTATAGCGTGCTAATACTGAACCAATTGGAATCGCTAATCCGTATGAGATAATGACTCCAATAATACCAATAATAGAAGAGTTAACAATCATGGATGGATCAGTGTAGTTACTCTTAGTCGCACTATAGTTATCTCCCTCTCCAAAGTTTCGAATGTCACGTTCATCCATCTTTGCTGGATTTTTATAAGTACGACTATAAATATTCACTGAGGACATCTTTTTACCAGTTGGGAAAGAAGTTTCCGTCGATTCTGTTTGTCCCTGTCCTTGGGTAATCACCTCTAAAACTGACTGGCCAGAAAAAGTTGGATAAGAATTCCCAAGATTCAAAGTCAAGAAGTTTTGATGGACAAATGGAAAAACTCCATTAAAATACAATAAATATTTGTGCTGAGTTCCAGATCCAACTACTGACCAACCGATTGCAGGATCATTTTCAATGCGAATGTAGCGTTCCAAATCTGGATTCTCTGCATCTTGAATTTTCCAAGGGTGGTCAATTTGAATCAGATTTGCATAAAAATCAAACACACGTTCATAAATAGGAACCTGCCGAACCGCATAAAATTGCTTACTTTCCGGCATTTGTTCTAGTTCCCAGTTTCCGCTTAAACCATCCAAGTATTCCTTATATACCTTACGATTTGCATCTGTACCTTCAACGGTCACTGATTTATCAAGAGAAGATGCTTTTTCTTGAAGTTCCTTGCTAGAGTAATACTCTTCATAACCCATTCGTTCAAAAACGGTGTGTTCATAATCCGCTTTAGAGTCCGGAGTCTTCGCAATTTTATTGTACTGCGGATCCTGTTTAAAAATGAGGTTCCTAGGCACTAATGTATACACAATAGTGTAAATCAGGGTGGTTACCAAAAAAATGGAAACCAACGAGCGTAAAATACGCATCAGGATGTATTTTTTCATCGCTTTTTCCTTATTATCTCAAAAGAACTTTCTCACTTCGGAGAAAGTCCTTGTAATCTTTATTTCACATGGTTTTTCATTTCTTCATCTGCCTTCTTAGCAGCTTCTTCACGTTTTTTGTTCCACTCTTCACGAGCTTTATTGTAATCTTCAGTCGTTACATTACCATCATTTGGTTCAAGGTATTTAAAGATAACACCATAGTCACCCTTATTACCTGACCACGCAAATGGCTCTGTGAACGGTTTTAATCGTGTGACACTTGTGCCTCCACCCTTAGATTCAATCGGAACAATCAATGCACTATCCGTTAGCCATGCTTGTGCAGCTGCGTACTTCTCATAACGAGCTTTTGTATCTTGAGTTTCTTTAGCCGCCTCGTTGACTAAATTCTCATACTCATACAAGCCAACTGCTTTTGCACTTTCGACATCAGCACCTGGATCAAAACCAAGATAAGTCTTAGTTGATTCACCAACAGATGGACGAATAATGTCTAAATAAGTAGACGGATCTTGGAAATCTGGCCCCCAACCAACTTTATTAGAGATATCCCAATCGGTTTGTGACGCATTTTCCGCAAAATACGTAATATTATTAACCTCATCTGCAGTCATCTGGTGTAGATCAACAACCACGTTTTCTTTGCCAAGATTTTCTTCTAAGGATTGCTTAATCGATTGTGCTCTTTTCACTGAAGTAGTAGCCGTTTGATCAACTGGTAGGTCTAAACGAATAGGGAAAGTAACACCATCAGCTTCCAAAGCTTGTTTCGCTTTGGCAAATTCAGCCTTAGCTTTTTCTGGATTATACAAGCCGTTTTGAGCATCAGAAAGATCCACATCTTTCCACTCCTCTTTATCAGCCAGTTGTTCTTTTACCATGTCTCCAAATTCTTTACCATCTGCTGATACGAATCCTGGTGGAATAAATAGATTACGAAGAATTGAATCCGCACTCTCTTCGCCAACTAACTGAGCCGTGTATGCTGAGCGGTCAAAGGCAAAGGTTAAAGCTTGACGGAAGTCTTTATTAAGAAGAGCTTTCTTTGTCGATTCTTTCTGAGCATCCGTCTCCTTGGCTGTATACTTATAAGATTGGCGGTCGATATTCATACCTAGAAGATAGGTTGTTGCATCTTGTGGAGGTTGAACAATGTTATCTTCGTATTTTTCAGACATTTTCTTATAAGATGGGGCATTTGGATTAAGACCGGCTTTTACAAAAATATTCTTATCAAAACCTGAAATTGTCATATCCAAGTCTGATCCATCATTATAAGTTAATTTTATTGTGTCAAAATGTACGTTATCTTTATCCCAATAACCTTCATTTTTAGCCATCTGAATCTCAGACTTAGCTGTCATTGATTTCAGAAGGAAAGGTCCATTGTAGAGAAGACTTGTTGGATCACCAGTTTTGGCAAAATTATCTCCCTGTGAAGTCAAGAATTCCTCATTAACAGGATAAAGGATTCCATAGGTTGTTTTGGAATTCCAATAAGATTCAGGGCGGTTCAACGTATATTCTAGGGTATAATCGTCTACGGCTTTAATACCAACCTTGCTAAAATCTTTTTCTTTTCCTTCAACATAGTCTCTTAGACCTTTGATTGAATCTTCAACAACATATAATGCCTCGGCTTCATTTTCTGCTGCATATTTCAACCCAGTCACAAAATCTTGTGCTTTTACATCAGCATATTCTTCACCCTCAGAGGTGTACCACTTAACACCCTCCCTAAGTTTATAAGTGTAAGTCAGTCCATCTTGAGATACTGTCCAATCTTCTGCAACGGATGGTACATAGTTTCCGTATGGATCATTCTCCATTAACCCATCAATGACATTTGAAGTAATACTCGATGTAGCCTGCTTCCCAGTGATCAAATAATTTAAATTATCTGGATCTGTTTGATAAATATAAGAATACGTGGAAGAATTCCCCCCACTCGAACTTGAGCAAGCAGCAAGCACGCCAACTGATAGCAAGCTTACTCCTAATAATGCGAATAATTTACTCTTTTTCATTACAGGACTCCTTTTCCATCAATGTAATGTCCTTATTCTACCACAGTCCTTTTAAAAAGTAAATGAATTTTCTGACTATTATGTATTTTTTTCCTCTCAAAATTCTAGGTCTCTTTTTAGAACTATGATAAAATAGAGTAATTAGTATCTGAAAGAGGAATCCTATGAAACGACTTATCCAGTTTATTCTGGTCACCATAATATTACTGTCATCCCTGCTTCCTAGTATAACTGTTACAGCTGCAGATGACTTTAAAACAACCGCCAAAAGTGCCCTGGTTTTTGAACAAAACACCGGAAAAATTTTATTCGAAAAAAATCCTGATGAATTAATCGGTATTGCCTCCATCTCCAAACTGCTGACAACCTATGTAGTCCTAGATGCAGTTGAGGCCGGAGAAATCAACATGGATACAAAAGTTCCAATCGAGGATTTCGCCTACCAGCTAACTGTAGATTCTTCGACCTCAAATGTCCCTATGGAAGATCGAAAATACACGGTTGAAGAATTACTCCATGCCATGTTGCTTTCCTCAGCCAATTCGGCAGCCATCGCCCTTGCCGAAGAAATTGCTGGGAAAGAAAAGGATTTTGTCAAACGGATGGAAGACAAGCTAGACAGCTTAGGGATCCGTGACTACAAACTCTACAATTCATCCGGCTTAAACGAAAGCGCCTTGAATACTGTGGATGGTGGTAAAAACCAAGAGAATCTCATGTCTGCCAATGCTCTTGGAGTCATGGTTTATCATCTTCTGAAAGACCATCCTGAAATCACCGAAATTACCGAGAAAAACCAAGCTAAATTCGGGAAAGATACCATTTATGCCACCAATCAGCTTATCCCCAACATGCCCCGCTTCCGCAATGGCGTGGATGGATTAAAAACGGGTACTTCTGCTGAGTACGGTGATTCCATCATTGTCACAACCACTGAGCGCGGAATGCGCCTAGTCAGTATCGCTCTTAGCGTTGATAACCCTGACCAAGATCCAAATGCCCGTTACAACGCGACAATCTCACTCCTAAACTACATCACGCGCACTTTTTTCGCCAATGTACTCGCCGCTGAAGGCGAACAATATGAAGATTCAACTGCTGTTATTAAAGACGGTAAAAAATCACCTATCGCAGCTGTTGCCAAAACCGATGCCATCCTCATCCAACGTGGGGATTACACAGGGGACCTAGATATCAAATGGGAGACAGACCCCAACGGGTATCAAGCCCCAATCCAAAAGGGAGAGTTTATCGGCAACTTGACCTATAAAGATCCTGAACTTATCGGTAAAGGTTATATCCAAGGACAGGAACCAAAATTCGCCATGGTCAGCAAGGAAGATGTTGCCAAAAGCAACTTCTTCAAAGTCCTCTGGAACGACTTTGTCCTTTTCGTAAACGAAAAACTCTAGTACTCATTGAATTTCAAAATCTGACTTTGGCAAACCTCTTTGATGAACTTATTGATTGCGTGCCTTGCACACTTCCTTGATAAAATACAACAGGTCTCCCAGACCTATTGCACTATCATCATCAGCTATCCTCGTCATTCTTTGGAAATTCTGCGTGTATTCTGTTTTGAAATTAGTGTCGGATAAGTCAAAAAAACCAGCAATTGCTGGTTTTTTTGACTTATCCGACACTACCTTCCATTTCATAGCTAATCAAACGATTGAGTTCGACAGCGTATTCCATTGGAAGTTCTTTTGTAAATGGTTCTACAAATCCCATGACAATCATCTCTGTTGCCTCTTGTTCAGACAAACCACGACTCATGAGGTAATAGAGTTGCTCTTCTGAGATTTTAGAAACCTTGGCTTCGTGTTCCAAAGCCACTTGTGAGTTGTGGATTTCATTAAATGGGATGGTATCTGATTTAGACTGGTCATCCATGATAATGGTATCACACTCAATATGACTGACGGATTTCTTAGAATTACGGGCAAAGGTCACTTGACCTCGATAGTTTACTTCGCCGCCACTCTTCGCAATAGACTTCGAAACGATGGATGAGCTCGTGTGAGGGGCATTGTGGATCATCTTAGCACCAGTATCCTGCACTTGCCCTTGGTTGGCAAAGGCGATAGACAGCATGGTTCCACGCGCACCTTCGCCATCAAGGTAAACAGATGGGTACTTCATGGTCGTTTTAGCCCCGATATTCCCATCAATCCATTCAACGGTCGCATTTTTCAGAGCTTTCGCTCGCTTGGTTACCAAGTTGTAGACATTGTCCGACCAGTTTTGAATCGTCGTGTAACGGACGTAGGCTCCTTCCAACGAGAAGATTTCTACGATGGCTGCGTGTAGACTATTGCTAGAATAGGTTGGAGCTGTACAGCCTTCAACATAGTGCACACTGGCCCCCTCATCCACAATAATCAAGGTTCGCTCAAACTGACCTGTGTTTTCATTGTTAATCCGGAAATAGGTTTGGAGCGGAATATCCACTTTAACCCCTTTAGGCACATAGATAAAGGTTCCACCTGACCATACTGCACTATTCAAGGCAGCTAATTTATTGTCTGTTGGTGGAACAAGTTTCGCAAAATATTGCTTGAAAAGGTCTGGATATTCTTTCAAGGCAGAGTCTGTATCGGTAAAGATAATCCCTAGCTTTTCAAACTCCTCCTTCATATTGTGGTAAACCACTTCTGATTCATACTGGGCAGAAGCTCCCGCAAGATAAGCACGTTCAGCTTCCGGAATCCCGATTCGTTCAAAGGTTTCTTTAATTTTTTCTGGAACGTCGTCCCAAGAACGAGCTGGTTTATCAGACGGTTTTTGGTAGTAGATGATGTCATCAAAGTTAATCTGGGTCAAATCAGCACCCCAAGTCTCCAATTCCATCTTCTTAAACGTCTCATAGGATTTAAGACGAAAATCCAACATCCACTGAGGTTCATTCTTTGCCGCTGACAATTCACGAATAACATCCTCGCTCAACCCTTTACCAGTCGAGAGAATGGGATCAACATCGTCATGAAAACCAAATTTATATTCCCCCAAATCAATTGGCTTGGGTTCTACGCGTTCATTTTCAGCCATTATTTTCCTTTCGTTTCATTTACTTCCATTGCTTTTTTCAAAGCATTCCATGCAAGAGTGGCACATTTAATCCGCTGCGGGAACTGCGCAACCCCAGACAAAAAGGCTACGTCACCGAGCTGGTCGGTCGAGGACAATTCTAGCCCTTGTACTAAATCAGAGAAATCCTGGGCAAGTGCCCAAACCCCTTCTTCTTTTTTCCCAATCACAAGGTCCGTCATCATGGAGGCAGAGGCTGTCGAAATGCTACAACCCGAATTGATAAAGGAAATATCACGAATCCGACCCTCCTCATCCTTGAGCAAAAAGAGTTGAATCACATCGCCACAGGTCGGGTTGTTCAATTGAATCGGTTCCACCCCGGACAAAGTCCCCTGGTGATGGGGATGTCTGGAATGCTCTGCCACTAGCGTTCGATAGAGACTGTCCAATTTAGAAAGTGCCATTAAAAAACTCCTTTGTTTTCTCCAAAGCCTGGACAAGGCGATCGCAATCTTCCTTGGTATTGTATGCATAGAGACTAGCCCGCAGCGTAGCCCCAACTCCTAAATAGAACAGCAGAGGCTGGGCACAATGATGCCCCGCCCTTACAGCGACCCCTTCATAATCCAAGGCAGTCGCTACATCATGCGGATGCAACCCCTCAAGGTTGAAGGAAATCAAACCCGTTCTCCCTTCCAAAGAAGGAGGTCCATAGATTTCCACCCCCTCAACCGACTGCAGGCCTCGCCAAAGATAGGCTAGTAAATCCTTATCCTGAGCCGCAAGTCGGTCCATCCCTAAATCATTTAGATAATCAACAGCAGCTCCCAAACCAATCGCTTCCGCAATTGGAGGTGTTCCAGCCTCCAATTTCCAAGGTAGATCCGTCCAGGTTGACTCTTGTTCAAAAACAAAGTCAATCATCTCGCCGCCAAATTCTACCGGTTCCAACTCCTTCAAATGAGATTCTTTACCATAAAGAACCCCAATCCCGGTTGGCCCCATCATCTTATGACCGGAAAAGACTAGAAAATCAAGATCTAATTGCTGAACATCAACAGGAAGATGCGGCACAGACTGAGCCCCATCTACCACTAGGTAAGCTCCTACATCGTGAACCCAGTCAGCAATCTCTGCAATCGGATTTTCAATCCCTAGCACATTGGAGACATGGGCCAAAGAAACTACCTGTGTGGCTGGATTCAATTTAGCCTTAACATCATCCAAATCCAGACGACCATCTTTGAGATAGACATAAACCAATTTGGCTCCTGTTCGTTGACAAACCTGTTGCCAAGGAACAATATTGGAATGGTGTTCCATGATCGAAATCAGAACCTCATCTCCAGGGGACAATTGGGGTTCTAACATCCGAGCTAGATGGTTGAGACCTGTCGTTGTTCCCCGAGTAAAGATAACTTCTCTTTCAGAAGCGGCTCCGATAAAGGACGCGACTTTTCGTCGCGCTTCTTCATAGGCTTGGGTCGCAGACTCCCCTAAACTATGAACACCACGGTGAACGTTCGCGTTAATTTCCTGATAATAGCGATCCATGGCCTCGATTACAGCACAGGGCTTTTGGCTCGTTGCTGCACTATCCAAGTAGACGAGGTCCTCATCATGGACCTGCTGGTCGAGAATGGGAAAGTCTTTTTGAATCTGCCGACCGTCGATTGGCTGCATGGCTACTCCTCTTGTTTATCTTTTACTTAACTTATCTTCAATCACTTGGATCATGTCGTCTCGAACTTCTTTAACAGGGATTTCTACAATAACGGCCCCCAAGAAGCCACGAACGACTAAGCGTTCCGCAGTTGCTCGGTCTAATCCTCGACTCATAAGGTAATAAAGGTCCTCTGGATCTACCTGACCAATAGAAGCTGCGTGGCCGGCTGTTACTTCATTCTCATCAATTAACAGAATTGGGTTTGCATCTGACCGAGCCTGATCTGACAACATCAAAACGCGACTTTCTTGTTGGGCATCTGCCCCTTTGGCACCACGAATAATGTGACCAATTCCATTAAAGGTCAAGGTTGCTTTTTCCAAGATAACGCCGTGTTGGAAGATATTTCCAACTGAGTTGGCACCATGGTTGGTTATCCGGCTGTCAATTCCTTGAACTTGTTTGCCAGATGAGAGAGCGACCACTTTCATATCCGCATGGCTTCCGCGTCCAATTAAGTCGGTATCAAAGGCAGCCACTACATTTCCCTCGTTCATCACACCGAGAGCCCAGTCAATGGTGGCATCATGGCCAATCCGGCCTCGACGGGTCAGGTAGGTGGTCAGGTTCTTACCAAGGCGGTCAATGGCAGAGAATTTAACGTGAGCCCCTGCCTGAGCAATCACTTCAACCGTAATATTGGCTGTAACTTTTTCTTGACCTTCACCCAAGGTTTCCAAGCGTTCCAAGTAAGAAAACTTACTATTGCGACCTGCAATCACTAAGATGTGCTTATTGAAGGGAACGCTTGAATCACTTTCCTGGTAAAAAATTCCTTCTAAGGGTTGAGCAATCTCTACATTATCTGGAACATACAAAACAGCTGCACTGTTAAAATAGGCTGTATGATAAGCCGCAAGTCTGTCTGCATCGTAGGCTAGGGCAGACATAAAATGTTCTTCCACAACTTCTGGAATTTCTTCTAGGGCTGTTGCCAAGTCCGTAAAAATAACACCTTGCTCCATCAATTCAGGAGACAATTGTTCTAAGACTGTTTGAGTCCCTACTTGCACCAACTTGGGATTACTGCTGAGGTCCGCAAAGGCAGGAACATTCCCACTATCCTCACTCAGCTCAAGCCGACCATCTCCCAAATTCCAACGATGAAACTTGACCCGCTCAATTCTGGGCAAGTCCAGTTCTTGGATTTTATCAAAAGCTTTCAAGCGCAAGTCTTGTAACCATACTGGCTCTGCCTGGGCTTGCGAAAAAGCCAAAATGCTTTCTTTCGTCATCGTTTCCTCCTCAGCCTAGGCTTATACTTCTTCCTCGTATGCAAACCCGAGTTCTTCTGCAATTTTCGCATAACCTTCTTTTTCCAAGCGGGCTGCCAACTCAGGACCACCAGAGAGAACCACTTTTCCGTCCATCATGACATGCACGGCATCTGGTTGAATGTAGTTCAGCAAACGCTGGTAGTGAGTAATAATCATGGCACCAAAGCCTTCTCCCCGCATCGCATTAACCCCTTTAGAAACAACCTTAAGGGCATCAATATCCAAACCAGAGTCAATTTCGTCTAGAAGAGCAAAGGTTGGTTCCAACATTAAGAGTTGTAAAATTTCATTGCGTTTTTTCTCACCACCTGAGAATCCTTCGTTGAGGTAGCGCTCTGCCATTTCTTCTTTCATGTTAAGAAGGGCCATTTTCTCATCCAATTTCGTGATAAAATCACGAACAGAAATCTTGTCCTCTTCCTCCTTGCCTGAGTTCATGGCTGCACGAATAAACTCTGCATTGGTGATGCCTGGGATTTCACTAGGATACTGCATCGCTAAGAAGAGCCCCATTCGTGCCCGTTCGTCTACTTCCAATTCCAAAATGTTAACCCCATCCAACAGAACTTCCCCTTGGGTAACTTCATAGTTAGGGTTCCCCATAATCGCAGCGGACAAGGTTGATTTTCCAGTTCCGTTTGGTCCCATGATAGCCGCAACTTCACCCGTCTTGAGGGTTAAGTTAACTCCCTTTAAAATTTCCTTATCCTCAATGGATACATGGAGATCTTTAACTTCCAATACTGACATGATTTGATCCTTCCTTCTAGGTAATACGGTTTAAGTATAACAAAAAAAAGCCTCTGAGGCTTTTTTTGTGTTTAGAATTATTCTTATCTACTTTTCTTGCCGTCTCCGACGCACTTCCTCCCGATAAGCCGAATTTCCAATGAACCGCAGGGTATTCAATAAGGGCGCCCGATCAGGCCCTAAAATTCCTAATAATTCTACAAACAATTCGGTTCCAAGTGCCAAAGCCAATAGAAGCAAAATTCCACCAATTCGGCTTGATACATTGAGCAAAAGGGAAATCATAGAAAAGATAAAGGTAATCCCATAAATCACCAGCACAGTCCCTCGATGAGTCAAACCAAGACTCAATAGACGATGGTGCAAGTGGTGGCGATCCGCTTCCGAAATCTTTCTCCCCGCCAGACGTCGACGAATAATGGCCATCAAGGTATCTGTAATCGGAACCCCTAAAATGATCATAGGCGTAATAACTGCGACAGCTGTCGCATTCTTCAAACCTTGTAGGGATAAAACCGAGATCATAAATCCCAAGAACAGAGCCCCTGTATCCCCTAAAAAGATAATCGCCGGATGATAGTTATAGGGAAAAAATCCCCCAATTGCCATAACCAAGAGTAAAATCAACATGGTCAAAAAGAGATTATCTTGTGGTAGGAAAAAATAAGACACAATGGCCATGGTCCCTAGCGAAATAATGGACACGCCGCTTACCAAGCCATCCAAACCATCCAGGAGATTGACCGCATTGGTTATAGCTGCAATCCAAATCAATGTTAGGACAAAAGATAAAATCGGACCAAAATGTAAAATGGGTCCCCCAAAAGGAATTTTAAAATTGTCCAAGCGGAAATCCGTCAAGGCCCAAATCAAAACAGCAGCCGTCAGAATCCCCAGCATCTTATGAGCAGGCTTCAGATCTAAAATATCATCCAACAATCCCGTCAGAACAACTACTCCAGCCGCCAGTAAAACTGGCCAAACATACTCTAAATAAGTCTGCCCAAAAGCTGTCACCTTGACAATCCCTGGCATAATAAAGAGATTCACCAAGCCAAAGGACAGGAAAATTGCCAATCCACCAGCGGTCGGCATGGGCTTGGTATTTATCCGCCTTGCATTTGGATAATCCACCGCCCCAATCCGAAAGGATAAGAGCCGAACTAAGGGGGTCAACACGATGCTCCCTAAAAAGGTCGCAATCAAAGCTAATATAAAAGAAAGGGCAAAGGGTACCATGTCTAAATCCTTTGTAAGTCTTCAATCGCATTCCCGTAAAGTAAAACTGTCCCATGTTCCTGAAGAACAGGTCTCGTTACCTGAGACTCTTCCGCCATTTCCCGCATGCGAGCCATCAAATAAACCGGATACTTACCAGGCATCTGGCTCGTATTCACTAAAACAGTCAGATAATAGTGGCCCTTATATTTATACAACTCGGAACCATCGTAGTCATAATCAACCAAATCTACATAGGCACGAACCTTCGCAAAATCTGAAAATTGCAGAACATAATACAAAAAGTGATTTGCTGGTTTTTTTCCTTCACTTTCTTGCGCCTGCTCCCCGTCCACTTCTTCCTCTCGATCAGCTTCAACCTGCTTCCGGAAGGTATCCAATTCACTCAGCAGCTCATCCGACTGTGGATCCTGACTATAGTTCTTGAGCGCCTCTTCCATAGCCTTGATAAACTGCTCTGGATCCATGTCCGGGAAATCCTCCATTTGAGGCAAGTCCTCAAAGTCGAAATCCTCAAAATTGATGGGTTTGTCCACATCAGACTTGGTCACAAAGACATCCAAGCGATCTGGTTTTGGAGTCACCCGAAAACTCAGCATTCCCGAATCCAGAAAATTCTCCGGTAAATCCAATTCGTCTAGAATGGTGTAAAAGAAATCTTCCGTTTTTTCTTGCGGAACCAAGAAATCCGCCAACTCCATTCCTCTTTCTTCCAAATCGTTCATACTGATCGAAATCTTTAAAGTTCGATCATTTAATTGTTTCATTTTCATTTAAATACCTCATCCTCCAGTATACTGAATTTTCCTTAAGATTTCAAAAAAAGAGCGGAATCACGCTCCACTCTTTTGCATTTAAGCCAAAAAGGCACGTACCCCTGCATAGATTAGCAAGAGAATACCTAGAACAATACGGTATTTCCCAAAAATAGTGAAATCATTCTGCTTCACGTAATCTGTCAAGAAGCGAATGGCATACAGACTGACTCCGAAGGCTGTCAACATGGCCACTGCCAACAAAAGACCCTCAGCCCCTGTTAAAGTATTGCCATTCAGGATAAACTTAAGTACTTTGACCCCACTAGCTCCAAACATCACTGGAATCCCAAGAAAGAAGGTGAATTCTGTCACCACAGACCGACTGGTGCCATTTAACAACCCCCCCACAATGGTCGCACCGGAACGACTTGTCCCAGGAAAAAGTGCTAAGACTTGGAAAAATCCAATCTTCAAGGCTGTTGAATAAGGCAGATCTTCTAAGCGAGTAATACTTGGATGCTTCACAAAGTCTTGGCGCTCAATCACAATAAAGGCTACCCCATAGATGATCAACATCAGAGCAATGGAAACAGGATTGTAAAAGTGAGCCTCAAACCATGAATCCAAAGGAACCCCGATGACCATTGCTGGTAGAATAGCCACTAAAACTTTGGACCACAGTGACCAAGTTTGTCTCACTTCTTCTTTGGATTTACCCGGTTTGAAAGGGTTGAGCTTTCCAAAATAAATAACGACAACTGCTAAAATCGCTCCTAGCTGAATGACGACATTAAACATGTCCATAAAGTCAGCTGAAACATTCTTAAACTGGAGCCATTCCTGCAAAAGCAACAGGTGCCCCGTACTGGAAATTGGCAACCACTCCGTAATCCCTTCTACAATTCCAAAAATGATCGCTTTTAGTAATTCAATGACAATCATGTCCTTTTGTCCTCCATAACAGAATTGATTATACCACAACCCTCTTTTAGAGACCAGAAAAATCCACAAATTCCGACTGATCTAGACAAGTTAGTCCCTAAAAAGACCATCCATACCATACTTTAAAACGTTTTCACTAAAAAATTATATTGATTTGTCTACTCTTTTCCTATATAATGAAATAATTTAGAAGGAGGTTCCTATGAAAAAGTTAGTAGTAAGCCTACTCACGGGACTCGCACTGCTTTTTACCTGGGTCAGTCCAGCCCAAGCAGATGAGTACTTAAGAGTCGGGATGGAAGCAGCCTATGCTCCATTTAACTGGACACAGGACGACGACAGTAACGGTGCCGTACAAATCGAAGGCACAAACCAATACGCCAACGGCTATGATGTTCAAATCGCCAAACAAATTGCAGAGAAACTTGGTAAGAAACCTTTGGTTGTCAAAACAACTTGGAATGGTTTGATTCCAGCCCTTACCTCTAAAAAAATCGACTTGATCGTCGCAGGGATGAGCCCTACTGAGGAACGCCGCAAAGAGATTGCCTTCTCAGATAGCTACTACCGGAGCCAACCAGTTATTGTTGTTCGAAAAGACTCCGACTATTCCGATGCCAAATCACTAGCTGATTTTAAAGGAGCAAAACTCACATCTCAACAGGGAGTTTACCTCTACGATTTAATCGACCAAATCGACGGTGCATCCAAAGAAACAGCTATGGGGGACTTCGCACAAATGCGTCAAGCCTTAGAAGCTGGTGTTATTGACGGTTATATCTCTGAGCGCCCAGAAGCTCTCACAGCAGAAGATGCCAACTCAATCTTTAAGATGATTAATCTAAATCCTGGATTTAAAACTAGTGATGAAGAGGTTACGACTGCTGTAGGGATGCGCAAGGACGATGTTCGCATAGACGAAGTCAATGCAGCTATCACTGAAATTTCAACTGACCAACAAGTGGCTTTGATGGATGAAATGATTAAACATCAACCACTTGAAAGCGACACTGAAGAAGAAACACCAAACTTCTTCCAACAAATGCTAACCATTGTTCAAAATAATGGTTCTCAATTCTTACGCGGAGCTGGAATTACCCTCTTGATTTCCATTATTGGTACTGTAGTTGGTACTGGTATTGGACTCTTGATCGGAGTCTACCGGACAGCCCCTCAAGCGAAGACAAAAGTTCCAGCCTTTTTCCAAAAACTCTTTGGTTGGTTCCTCAGTGCTTACATTGAAATCTTCCGTGGTACACCGATGATTGTACAATCCATGGTTATCTATTACGGAACAGCCCAAGCCTTTGGGATCAATATTGACCGAACACTTGCAGCCATCTTTATTGTTTCCATCAATACTGGTGCCTACATGAGTGAGATTGTCCGGGGTGGTATCTTTGCTGTCGATAAAGGACAATTTGAAGCTGCAACTGCCTTGGGAATGAGCCACGGCCAAACCATGCGTAAGGTCGTATTGCCACAGGTTGTCCGCAACATCCTTCCTGCGACAGGGAATGAGTTCGTTGTAAACATCAAAGATACCTCTGTGTTGAACGTAATCTCTGTAGTCGAGCTCTACTTTTCCGGAAATACCGTTGCAACTCAAACCTACCAGTATTTCCAAACCTTTACCGTAATCGCCATCATCTACTTCGTTCTTACCTTTACCGTAACCCGCATCTTGCGTTATGTAGAACGTCGTTTGGATACCGATACTTACACTACCGGAGCAAATCAAATGCAAACGGAGGTGATTAAATGACGCAAACAACCATTCTTGAAATCAAAAGTCTCAAAAAATCCTATGGTCAAAACGAAGTGTTAAAAGACATTTCTTTAACCGTTCATAAAGGGGAGGTCATTTCCATCATCGGAAGTTCCGGTAGTGGTAAATCTACCTTCCTCCGTTCCATCAACCTCTTGGAAACTCCAAGTGCAGGTGAAATTTTCTACCATGGAAAAAATGTTCTAGCCGATGAGCACGATCTTACAACTTATCGTGAAAAACTCGGGATGGTTTTCCAAAACTTTAACCTTTTTGAAAACTTAAACGTTTTGGAAAATGCCATTGTAGCCCAAACAACTGTTCTCAAGCGTGAACGTTCTGAAGCAGAAAAAATCGCCAAAGAAAATCTCAACAAGGTTGGCATGGGAGAGCAATATTGGTTAGCAAAACCAAAACAGCTCTCTGGTGGACAAAAACAACGGGTCGCTATTGCTCGTGCTCTCTCCATGAATCCTGATGCCATCCTCTTTGATGAACCGACTTCAGCTCTCGACCCTGAAATGGTCGGCGAAGTTCTCAAAATCATGCAAGATTTGGCACAAGAAGGGTTGACCATGATTGTGGTAACCCACGAAATGGAATTTGCCCGCGACGTATCTAGTCGCGTCATCTTCATGGATAAAGGCGTTATCGCCGAAGAAGGACGTCCAGAGGACATCTTCACCAATCCGAAAGAAGAACGGACACGTGAATTCCTTCAACGCTATCTTGGCTAAGAAAAAAGCTTCCTAAAAATTTAGGAAGCTTTTTTGTGTTCAGTGGTGATAAAGTATTCATTATCGAACCAAAGATTCGATGACATAAATGAGAGTCAAGTGCAAGGGATAAGCAATATAGAATAAATTCTTCTCCCAGACCTTTCCTTGTCCCCCCCGTTGTCCATTATAAGCAGCAATGAGAGGAATTGCTAACCATTGCATAAATTGATTATCGTAGGCTAAATAAGACCCTAAATCTGGATAGAACTCCGACATCCCTTGATAACTTAAAAAAGCCTTCAACGCTAAGGCTAGCGACGTCCCTAAAAGAACAACATTTGCAGCTCTTTTGGAACCTGGGAAAAAGGCCAAAACCAAGCCGAGAGGCATCAAATACAATCCTCCTTCAGTCAACAAAGTAAAGAATAGTAAAGGCAATAGGTAAAGAATCTTTAACCAACGACCTGATTTCCCTTCTTTAATCTGTTCCACCAAGGTAAAGATTAAAAAGAAACAGGCTAGGGTCAGAAATATATTGTTTCCATTCATCAACATCCAAAGATCAAATTCTCGTGTGAGAGGATCGAGATAGTTGCTTGTCAGCCAATTGTGGAGGACATTAATGACCAGCATCAGTCCAGCTCCCGACAATAACCGTAAGAAGTAGGCCTTTCGATTAGAGGTATAGCGAAACCCCTCCATCAACAGAAAAAGAAATACTGGGGCGACAAAGCGACCAATCCACGATCCCCAAAAAGGCAGTCCTAGGAGATCTCCAAAATGAGTATAGATATGGTCGATAAACATCCCAATCAAGGCAATGATTTTCAATTGAAAACCTGTTAGTTGAATTTTTGACATTCCTTTTATAAACACTTTCTAAATTAACCTCAGGTACTTTCTTGAAAACAAAAGAAATCCAAACAAACTAATCTTGGAAGTCATGTTCTAAGTTTTTTATTCTTATTTTATAATTACTACAACTTTATTCAAGAAAACATAATAAAAAATCGGCTAGAAAAAAGGGTATCCTGTTTCTTTTCTAACCGATTTTAATCAGGAACGATTAAACATCATCGAATTTTTCGTGATTTTTATCGTAATAATCAATCAAACCCAATGCAGTCTCAAATGAAATATTCTTCACTTGAGCACGACCTTGTGCTAGTGCAATAATAGACATCTCACGGGCATTGGTTTCCTTAGAAATACGGTAACCAGTGATTTTCTTGTCACGTACCCAGCCTACTACTGTCTCGACTTTTTCAAAGTTAGACTTAGCCATGATATCCTCCCTTATTTTATTATCTCCAGACATTCATTGTAAATCATTTTAGACAGCTTGTCAATTAAATTTCAGATAAATCGCTGATATCAGCCCTTTTTCTAGTCTTCTGTCAACTGAGAAGTAATCAATTTGACCAAAAAAACGAACATTCGACGGAGTCTTTTCGTTAACGACTTTCTCCTAAACATAAAAAGGACTGTTCACGATAAAGCTAGAAGGATGTGCAATTTCCCAAGTTTTTGCAAATCCCTTTTATGATTTACCTGCCATTTTTTGGATGTTACTCATTGCATTTCAATCTGACTTTATCAAATCTCTTTGATGAACTGATTGATTGCGTGTTTCCACGCCTTATCCTTAATATTCCACAGGTCTCCCAGACCTGTGGAATTATCATCATCGGATTCCCTTGTCATTTTTTCAATTCCGCTAGTATTCAGATTTCGAACTGTTTCAAGTATAAGCATTACTATACCAACCCTAGCTTATTTATTCAAGGGTTAAGCTCAAAAATCCTCGAAAAAACCATTTTCGAGGATAATGTCGCTTTATTCTGCTGAAAAGATATAAGGATAGACTGGCTGGTCTCCTGGGAAAATTTCAACTTCCAGGTCCTCAAAACGATCTTCCAACTTTTCTTGGAGACTTTCTGCAAATTCTTCTGAGCCTTCTTCTCCAACATAAATACTAAAGATCTCTTTATCATCCAAATCCATTTGGTTGAACATCAAGTCTAGTGCAGTCTCAAGGTCAGCATCGGAAGCTACAATTTTACCTTCTACCATGGCTAGGAAGTCACTTTCATGGATTTCCAAACCATCAATGGTTGTATCTCGAACTGCATGAGTTACAGAAGCTGACACAACTTCCGCCAAAGATTGAGTCATCCGTTCTTGGTTCTCTTCCAAGCTGCGGCTCGGATCAAAGGCTAAGAGACTGGTCAAACCTTGAGGAGCTGTGCGGCTCTCTACTACAGCTGCAGCCTCCTCTACAACTTCGACAGCAGATTGGGCTGCCATGAAGATGTTTTTATTATTTGGCAAGAGAATAACTTTATCTGCATGGACTTCTTCAATAGCTTTGACGAAGTCTTCCGTAGACGGATTCATAGTCTGGCCACCTTCGATAACATAGTCTGCACCAGATGCCCGGAAAATGTCTGCCATTCCTTGACCCGCAACAACGGCTACCACCGCAAATTCTTTACGAGGACCTTTACTGTCAGTGGCTTGGGTTGCTTCCTTTTCAACCTGAGCTTCGTGTTGGTTGCGCATGTTATCCACTTTAACTTTCACCAAAGAACCATATTTAAGCCCCTCTTGCATGACTAAACCAGGATCTTCTGTATGGACATGAACTTTGACAATTTCATCGTCGTTGACCACAAGGAGGGAGTCCCCCAGGTCATTAAGGTAATTGCGGAACTCGTCATAATCAAAGTCCTTCACATAGGTTGGCCCTTGTTTAAGGGCCAACATAATCTCCGTACAGTAACCAAAGGTAATATCCTCTGTTGCAACATGGCCTGCAACAGATTTGTGGTGTTCAGCATTGATCATTTCACCCATCATGGCTGGTGTTGCCTCAAAATCTTCAGAAGCAATGTATTCGCCATTGAGGGCAGACAAAAAGCCTTCGTAGATGAAAACAAGTCCTTGTCCACCAGAATCGACAACACCTACTTCTTTGAGAACTGGCAACATATCTGGAGTCTTAGCTAAGGCAGTCTTAGCACCTTCAAGTGCTGCTTCCATAACTTCCACAGCATCATTACTGGTCTCAGCCTTCTTAACCGCTCCAATGGCAGCTCCACGAGAGACGGTAAGAATGGTTCCCTCAACAGGCTTCATAACCGCTTTATAAGCAACCTCTACACCAGATTGGAAGGCATGGGCCAAAGCAGCTCCATCTAATTCTTCCAAATCCTTAACTCCCTGAGAAAAACCACGGAATAATTGTGACGTAATAACACCTGAGTTACCACGCGCACCCATCAAAAGTCCCTTAGCAAAAATATTCGCTGCTTCTGCCACTGTCTGCGCAGGCTTATCAGCAACTTCCTTGGCACCATTTTCGATGGTCATCCCCATATTCGTTCCTGTATCTCCATCTGGAACAGGGAAAACATTCAATGAGTTGACATATTCAGCTTGATTGGTTAATCGAGTGGCAGCTGCTTGAACCATCTCTTGAAATAAACTGGTTGTAATATTGGCCACGACTACTCTCCTACAATTTTAATATTCTGGATATATACATTGACTGCTTTGGCAGTAATGCCTAATTGGTTTTCTAAACTGAAGGTGACCCGTTCTTGGATGTTACGGGACACTTCACTAATCTTGGTTCCGTAACTTAAAACAGTATAGACATCTACCTCAATGTCTCCCGCCTCGTTACTACGAACCACAACCCCTTTTGAATAATTTTCTCGACCTAGGAGGGCTTGGAAATTGTCCTTAATGGCATTCTTGCTGGCCATGCCAACTACGCCAAAAATCTCTGTTGCTGCACCACCTACGATGGTAGCAATGACATCATCGGTCAACTCAATCTGACCATCGCGTGTATTGATTTTTACAGTCATATCCTTTTACCTCAAATTGTTTATAGTTCATTTTACCACATTTTTGGATGGGTGTACAAACCGGGCTCAAATGTCAAGCCCTTTCAGGTCCCAGAAAATAAAAAAGGAGATTGGAAATCCAACCTCTTTTTAAGCTTGATTAAACGCGTTCAACTTTACCTGATTTAAGCGCACGAGCTGAAGCCCAAACTTTTTTAGGTTTACCGTCAACCAAAATTGTAACTTTTTGAAGATTTGGTTTAACTGCGCGTTTTGTTTTGTTCATCGCATGAGAGCGGTTATTACCAGATACAGTTTTACGACCTGTAAAATAACATACTTTTGCCATTTCGTCATTCCTCCTATTTAGTTTTAAGGGTGCTACACCACATACCGTAAAATATTACCACACTTTCGCACCTTTGGCAAGTCATGACTCATGATTTTCTCATTTTTCTTCTTAAGAAGACCACTCCTTCTGCCAAAACAAAACCAAGGGCAAGTGAAAAACAAATAAGTAAGGTCCGGACAAAAAAGGACTGCCCCTGTAAAACCTCTCCCTGGGCAAAATACCGCATAGATGTCGCGATAGTCCCTCCAGGTACCAACGAAATCATACAGGGAATAGACAGGATATTCACCGGTGTCCCAATTCGTTTCGCAAAATGGTTCGACAAGAGTCCAATCATCAAACTAGCTACTAAATTTGCCAACCAAATCCCCCCTGTCACTTCCAACACTAAAAGATAGGCTATCCAGGACAAACCGCCCGTAACGGCTGAACTCAGTAAGGTTTGACGAGGTGCATTGACCATCATCCCGTAGCCCAAACTACCACAGAAACTTAAGACAAAGCCCAAGAAAAAGATCATAACCCACCTCCTAGACCAGTGCCTTAAACAAGAGATTCGCCATCATAACACCACCACCAATGGAGGCTGCAATTAAAAGCGCATTGACCGCCCGCACCAATCCCGAGATTGTATGCCCTCCCAAAAGTTCCCGAAGTGAGTTGGTTAAAGCTACACCCGGAACTAGCGGCATCAGTGAAGAAATCAGGAGAACCTCAAACGTCTGCCCCCAACCCAAATGGTAAAACCCATTGGTCAAAAAAGCAACCACAAAAGCGGATAAACCAACAGCTAAATAAGGCGGAACCATAAAACGACTAGCCTCCCGATTCAGAAAGTGAGCAAAAATCCCCAAGAAAAATGTGAGAAGAAAATCAGATAAAGGGGCTAGCTCCACTAAATTCGGAGCCATCGAAACAAATCCAGCACCAAGGTACTGCTGCCATAAAGGAAAATGAGGAACTCCTTGAGACAAACGCTCAACTTCCATTTGAAAACCCTCAAAGTCTACTTGACCTTGAACCAACTGTCGTGACAGATGGTTTAAATCATGGACCATCTGCAAGTCAACCTGGTAGCGAGGGACCTTCACAACATAAGAACGACCACTATCCTGATTGACTAACAAAATTGATGTCATGGTCACATGACAGATAATCGGAATCCCAAGTGCCCTTCCCACATAATCAATACTGGACTCCACACGACCTGTTTCAGCCCCACTGGTTAACATCAGATAGGCAAATTGGCCTGTAGCCGCTAACACATCTTTTTCACGCATGCCTTCCTCCAGCTTTTGAAAGAGAGGCTTGGCCATTCGACCGAGCCTCTTCTAACTCTCATTATAGAAATAGGGATTCCATACTGTTCAGACTTTTTATACTCTTTTAGTTTATCTTTTATTACTGTGTTAGCTCGTCTTGCCGTACTTCAGTACTGTCTGCGACTCGCTGCCTTGTACTAAAAGTAAACTAAAAGACTATAGCACCAATTGAATTCAAAAAAAGAAAAAATATTTCCAATTACTGAGCCGCTTGGATTAAGCCTGCAAAGAGATTATTCATAATAGGAACGGATTGGTGCAACATTTCTGGATGCCACTGAACTCCCACATAAAATGGATAGTCATCATTTTCAATCGCTTCCACTACTCCATCCGCAGATTTGGCGGTGACTCTAAAGCCTTCACCAAGATCACGCACAGCTTGGTGGTGATAAGTATTGACCATGACATACTTTTCCTGCCCCATCATTTCATAGAGCTTGCTGCCTTCTTCTACATCCACTAGATGGGTTGTCTGATCTGGCATATTTCCCTGCATATGCCGAACCTCAATATTTTCCATATAGGTCAAGTCTTGCCACAAACTACCACCATGAAAGACATTCATAATTTGTAAGCCGCGGCAGATTCCAAGGACCGGCATTTTCCTCTCCAAAGCTTTTTCCAACAAATTGGATTCAAACCAATCCCGTAACTCCCAAGTCTGGCCAATTTTGGGCTTAGGTTCTTCCCCATAATATTGAGGAGTCACATCATGACCTCCTGATAGAATCAGAGCATCAATTTGATCAATATAAGCGTCAACAGCTTCTAAACTATCCACAACAGGGATGATGACAGGAATCCCACCATTTTGGAGAACAGATTGAACATAATCTTCATTTACATATGCGCGTCGGTATCCTTCTGAAGAACCATATTTGGTCAATAAAACACTACCGGCAATCCCAATGAGAGGTTTTTTCATTTTACTTACTCCTTTTTCAGAAAAACTTATCCTCTATCATACCATTTTATTTCCTGATTCGGAATGCTTCTGCTCTTCTTCCCGTTCTTTTCGGTATTGATTCAAGGCATCCTGCCAAAAAGAGGTATCCTCTGATTCAATCGGACGAATCACACGGCAAGGGTTTCCTCCTGCTATAGTCTTTTAGTTTGCTTTTAGTACAAGGCAGCGAGTCGCAGGCAGTACTAAAGTACGGCAAGACGAGCTAACACAGTAATAAAAGATAAACTAAAAGAGTATAACACCCCACTTGGGACATCCTTGGTCACCACAGACCCCGAAGCTAGAACCGTGTCGGAACCAATCGACACCCCTGGATTAATAACCACTCGACCCCCAATCCAAACCCGGTCTCCAATCGATACTGGTCGGGCTGTTTCCAAACCAGTGGATTGCACCTCCGCATCCAGGGGATGATTTGCGGTATAAATAGACACGTGTGGACCAAGCAGCACCTGGTCTCCAATTCGTACTTCTTGGGCGTCCAAGATGGCCAAACCTGTGTTGGCGTAGCAAGACTGACCAAAAAAGATTCGATCCCCATGATCAAAGTAGATTGGAGGTGTCAGGACCAAATCTTCTGGAGCTTGCCCCAGACAAGCACGAACACCATCCAAAGACTCTTTATCCTCCCAAAAGCGAGAGTGGTTAAAAACCCATTGGGCCTCTTGCATCCGCTTCCAGGAAGGATCTTCCATGGCCATTGGATCGTAGACCTGACCTGCCATCATTCGTTTCCATTCCCATTTTTGAACCATAGATATTCGCTCCTCACTCACTCTACCAACCCTAGTGATTAAAAAACACGGCTAGCACAAAAAAACGCTCTTAATCATACTGCCTCAAAAACTCAGAAAGAGCTTCTAGTCCCTTTTCCAAAATCTCAGTTCGGGTACAATAACCTAAACGGGCATAGCCAGGCATATCAAATCGATTTCCCGGTACTAATAAGACACCTGTCTCTTTCAATAGCCGGATACAAAGTCGCTCAGTTTCCTCAGAAACATCCAACTTGATAAAAGAAGTAGAGACATGTCGAGGCGGAACCCAAGAAACCCGTGGCTCCTGAGCCACCCAATCCTTAACAAGTTTCAAATTGTGGTCCACAATCTGCCGATTTCGTTCCAAAATTTCCTTTTTGTGTTTGAGCACATGTGTAGCGATAAAATCATCAAAAACACCTGCACAAATCATGGTGTAATCCCGGTACTTACGGAATAAATCGGATAATTCGTCATTGGCAATAATCCAGCCGACACGAACTCCTGGTACAGAGTAAGTTTTCGAGACACTATTGGTGGAGATGCCTTTCTCATACAGATCAAAGATAGGGGGGACGTCAATCCCATCTTCCAAAGGTTGATAGACCTCATCCGATAGAATGTAGGCTCCAACCTCACGCGCAATCTCCACCAGTTCTTCTAAATAGTTTCGATCCATGATCCCCCCCGTTGGATTATTGGCATTATTGATACAAATAAGCTTGGTATCTGGCCGAATGATATTTCTTAATTCCTCCAGAGATGGAAGCCACTGATTGGTTTCTTGAATTCGCCAAAGACTTACTTCAGCTCCAAAGGAACGTGGAATATCCACTAGCTGCTGGTAAGTTGGATACATGGAAATCACGTGGTCTCCTGGCTTCACTAAGGCATAGAGAGCCAAATAATTAGCTCCTGTGGCTCCATTGGTCTGGAGAATTTGATTCGGTTTCGCCTTTTGATAGAGCTTGGCCACCTGCTCCTTGAATCCCGGAGACCCTTCAATCCAACCGTAATTCATCGTTTTCACCAATACCTGGTTTAGAAGTTCTTCCTTTCCCGACGATCCCAGCGTTAGGATCTCTTCTAAGGTCATCGAAGCAATAGACGAACCCGCAATATCATAGACCGCTTCATTTTCCCAAACGTTTAACCACTCCTCGACACCAAATGCCTGAATGTCCATCAGCTTTTCTCCTTTTTCTCCATTATAAAATAAAGAAGTAGATTACCGCAATCTACTTCTTGAAAAAATGAAAACTATTCCGCAGCGAGGCGGTAAATGGCTTCAGCATAAATATCCATTGTCTTGTAGAGATCTTCTAAAGGCATGCGTTCATTTTCCTGATGTTCCGTTTGCTCAGTGCCTGGGAAGCAGGCCCCAAAAGCTACACAATTTGGCATCGTCCGAGCAAAGGTCGCTCCTCCAGAAGAAATCGGTTGACTGATCAAGTCACCTGTCTTAGCTTGATAAACAGACATGAGCGTTGATACTAGCTGACTGTCGAGTGGCACATACAAAGAAGGAAGGTAATCGTATTCTTCATAGATCAAACCACAGGCTTGCGCTTTGGCTTGTAGTGTAGACACAAGTGCCTCTTTATCCGCAGTTACAGGAATTCGAATATCTAAACGGATTTCTGATTTCTTGGCATTAATACTGAGACCCGCAATGTTGAAGCTCAACGTCCCTGACGGTTCATCAGAGATATTCCCAAATAGATTAAATCCAGTGGCATCTTCTCCAATTGCATGCACAATAAAATCTAGAGTCGGGTGGCTTTCAAAACGTTCTAGGGCCTTAGCTAGACGAACAATAGCATTGATCCCCTCTGCAGCATCTTTGGAATGCCGAGAAATTCCAAGGACGGTGACTTGATCCTCCTGAGTCTCATACTCAAATCCTGCTTGATTTAATTCTGAAATAACACCCGCTAACAAGTGTCCAGAGTAACTAGCCTTAGCAGGCACGACATTGTAGGCTGTTCCAGCTTCCACACTCAAAGAAGCATGACCTGGACCCAGCAACTTAGCCTGCAATAAGCCTTTCTCCGCGTAGGTCAAAGGGAAAGAAGAGTCGGGCGCAAACCCCATTGTCGCAACTTCTTCCAACTGGTTATAGCGGCTCATGCAACGCCACAAGGTCTCCTCATCCGTCCCAAAAATGAAACGAACCCGTTTCTTAAATTGAACACCTGTATCTAGCAGGGCTTTTACCGCAAATAAGGCCGCCATAGATGGACCTTTATCATCCTGAACTCCTCGCCCAATGATATGATCTCCCTGTATCACAGCTTCAAAAGGAGGTGTTTGCCATTGACGCAGATCCCCAGCAGGTACAACATCTAAATGACAAAGAATAGCCAACAGTTCTTCCCCTTGCCCAATTTCAGCATAACCATAGTAACCTTCAGGATCCAAATAAGTCTTAAATCCCATTTGCTCCGTCATGTCCAACGTATATTCCAATACATCCTGGATTGCACGACCAAATGGAGTATCTGCTTGGTTTTCCTGTAAAACAGACGGGAAAGCAACTAGTTCCTGAATCGCTTGAATACACGCCTTTTGATGTGATGGTTGAATAAAACTCGTTATCATTGACTCCTCCTTCAATATCCGAAAAAGAAATAAGCGCTAATACTCATTGGATTTCAACATCTGACTTTGTCAAGCCTCTTTGATGAACTTACTGATTGCGTGCCTTGCACGCTTAATTGATAATATTCAACAGGTCCTTTGACCTGTTGAACTACCGTCATCGGCTTTCTTCGCCATTTTTTGATCTTCCGCGAGTATTCTGATTTTGAAATTCGTTAAGTATAACATTATTCTAACACAGAAGGAAAAACTGAGCCGGATTTCGTCTGCTAATAGACAAAATTTGACTCAGAATTTCAACTAGAAGAAGGTCGCAATAACCAAGATTGCCATTGAAACAACCATGATTCCCGCTACCAACTTACCAACAAATTTATACCAAGTGCCAATTTCAACACGGCCGAGAGCCAAAGCCCCCATAACAATACCTGAAGTTGGAGCCACCAAGTTCAAGACACCGGATGCAGCTTGGAAAGCTGTAATTACCAAGCTAGCTGGCACATTTACAAACTCACCAAGAGGTGCCATGATCCCCATAGAAGCTCCTGCAAGGCCAGAGGTTGATGGAATCAAGAAAGACATTGGTAGATAGAAAAGGTAAGTCAAGATGATGAATGCTTGTGAAGACAAACCTTTCAAGCCTGCTTCACCCATGTGAAGAATTGTAGCAGTAATCATACCGTCGTTCATGATTACTTGAATACCACGCGCAATCGCACAAATCAAGGCTACACTAAAGATATCTGCAGCACCAAACATAAAGGATTTCACCAAACGTTCTTCACTCATACCGTAGACTAAACCAACGATAATTCCTGCGATCCCAAAGAGCATCGCTCCTTCTGGGAAGTACCAAGTACCCAAAGCCGCAGTTGAAGAACCAATCACTTGGCCAATAACTGGAAGGCCGATTAACCATTCATTAAATTGAGTAAAGACTGTTACACCCAAATCTTCCCATGGAATAAAGCTGCAAATCATGAGAACAAAGGTTAGGACAAAGACCCACAATACCCGTTTCTGTGCTGGAGTCAATTCTGCATTCACTTCTTGGGTAGATGAAACATTAAAGTATTTCATATCCGCTTCCCTTTGTTTGTAAACTAGGGACTTGGTTGGATCGTTTTTCACTTTTTCTGCGTAATTAGCAACGAAGACGATCCCCATCAAGAGAGTGACTACAAAGAAAACTAAACGCCAAATCATACCATCCGCAACACTGACACCTGCAGCATCAGAAGCCACAACTGTCGCAAATGGGTTTACGGTAGAGGCCAAACACCCAATTTGAGAACCCAGTAAAATGATCGCAACACCAGTAATGCTGTCAAAACCAACTGCCATCATAACCGGAATCAAGAGTGGGTAGAAAGCCATGGTTTCCTCACCCATTCCATAGGTTGAACCACCTAGGGCAAACAGAGGCATGAGCACGTAAATCAACCATTTTTCTCGACCCTTAAAACGATTTACAATTGATGCAATCCCAACATCTAGCGCACCTGTTTCATTTACCACGCCAAGGAACGCCCCAACCATAATGATAAAGAAGGCTACACTAATCGCCGCATCTGTCGCCCCATGACCAAGCATGGCCCGTACCGGAGCCATAAAGACATCATAAATCCCTTGCGGATTTTGCGCTACCTTCTCATAGGTACCTGCCACCAAATTCCCTGCATCATCTACTTGATACTGACCAGCTGGAATAATCCATGTCATCACAGCCATAAGGGCAATAATGAGCATCAATATTGTGTATGATGAAGGCAATTTAAAGCCTCTTTTTTCATTTTCGCTCATTGCAAAAACCTCCTATACAATTTTTCTTTTCCAGGAAAAACATATCCGGAATGACCAAGCCAAATATCCACCTATCTTCAAGAGATGACATTCTCTTCCAGTAGCCGTTATCCTGAAAACATTGCTTATAGATAGATACTTGACAAGGAAATAGATGTAAGGAGAGCAAAATCCTTTGACGCCATCACTCTCCATTTTCATCTATTTGTCACTCTTTCTAATGAAACACTACAAGCAGAGGGCTTCAATCTATGAAAACCTCTCCTCCAAGGGCTTTAACCTTTGACAATAATCGTACCACTATCCGATTCAATGAGAGCTCCCAAATTTTCCAAGGATGTAATCACTGCCTTAGATTCTGGCTTGTTGTTCACAAAAGCAATAGCTGCCTCAACTTTTGGCAACATAGAACCAGGAGCGAACTGCTCTTCTTGGATATACTGTTCCAATTCAGCAACGGTTACTTGCTCCAATTTAGCTTGATCTGGTTTATTAAAGTTCACAAACACATAATCCACACCTGTTAAAACAATAAAGAGATCCGCATCCACTAGCTCTGCCAAGGTCTGTGATGCAAAGTCTTTATCAATAACCGCTTCAACACCAGTCAGAGTACCGTCTTCTTCTTGAATGACTGGAACACCACCCCCACCAGCAGCAATGACAACACCACCAGCTTCTAGTAAAGTGCGAATAGCCCCAATTTCTTTAATCCCAACTGGCTTTGGAGAAGCGACAACTTTTCGCCAACCACGACCAGAGTCTTCTTTAAAGGTTGCTCCGGTTTTAGCCGCTTCAGCTTTTGCTTCTTCCTCTGTGTAGAAGGGACCAATAGGTTTGGAAAGATTTTCAAAGGCTGGATCTGCTTTGTCCACCACAACTTGGGTAATGACAGAAGCCACTTCTTTGTTAATTCCTTCTTTGGTCAATTCATTTTCCAAAGCATTCTGTAGCCAGAAGCCAATAGATCCTTCCGTCATGGCTACAAGGGAATCCAGTGGGAAAGCAGGATTTTTTTCAGAATCCGCTGCCAAATTTTGTAGTAACAAGTTTCCAACTTGGGGGCCATTTCCATGGGTGATGATCAACTCATCCCCATTCTTAATTAATTTCACCAAATGTTTGGCGGTTTCCACCAAAGCTGCTTTCTGAGCTGCTGCAGATGGATCTGAAGAAAGGATGGCATTTCCTCCTAAAGCGACAACAATTTTACGGTTTGCCATGAATGATTCTCCTTCTTTTTTACATAATAGGAAAAAGAGGGCTAGGCTAAGGCCTGCCTCGCCCTCAAAAAATGGGATCATACTCTTTTAGTTTATCTTTTGTTACTGTGTTAGCTCGTCTTGCCGTACTTATTTGAAACTTTCTTCAAAAGTTTTATCAGCAAGCTCAAAATCTCCCTCAAGATTTTGAGCTGTCTACGATTCGCTGCCTTGTACTAAAAGTAAACTAAAAGACTCTAATACTCATTACATTTCAAAATCTGAATCTGTTACTCCTCTTCGCTGAACCCCTTTGATTCCGTGTCTTGCACGCTTTAGCGATAATATTCAACAGGTCTCCCAGACCTGTTGAACTATCTTCATCGGATTGATTGCAAGCGATACTTGCTTCATTACCTATAAATTTTAATCCAATTCCTGGATTAAAATTCATTTCAGATTTCGAACTATTTCGAGTATAAGGGTTACACTTTAGGAATAAAGAGATTTCCCAAGGTTGCAGCCATAACAGCTTTGATGGTATGCATCCGGTTTTCCGCTTGGTCAAAGTGACGAGCGTGTGAGCTATGGAAGACTTCATCTGTTACTTCCATTTCTTCTACACCAAATTTTTCCGCAACATCTTTACCATAAACAGTATTGGTATCGTGGAAAGCTGGCAAGCAGTGCAAGAAGATCAAATCATCGTTACCTGCAAGTTTTACTAAGTCCAAATTCACTTGATATGGTTGAAGCAATTCAACACGTTCTTTGAACTTGTCTTCTTCACCCATTGACACCCATACGTCAGTGTAGAGTACATCTGCACCTGGGATAGCTTCTTCAGCCTTGTCACTGACTAAGATTTTGGCACCAGATTCTTTTGCGAATCCTTCTGCCAATTCCACAACTTCCGGAGCTGGGAATAGTTCTTTTGGAGAAAAGATGCGTACATTTACACCTAAAATGGCACCGGTAACCAAAAGGGAGTTGGCAACGTTGTTACGCCCGTCTCCACAGTATACAAGATTGATACCTTCTAGGCGACCAAAGTTTTCTTTTACAGTCAAATAGTCTGCCAACATTTGAGTTGGGTGCCAAGCATCTGTCAGACCATTCCAAACCGGTACACCTGAGTGTTCTGCTAATTCTTCTACCATTTCTTGGCTAAAGCCACGGAATTCGATTCCGTCGAACATACGGCCAAGAACTTTTGCAGTATCTTCAGTTGATTCTTTTTTACCCAATTGGATGTCATTGGCACCAAGATATTCTGGATGTGCACCGAGGTCTACAGCTGCAACTGTGAAGGCTGCACGAGTACGAGTAGAAGTTTTTTCGAACAAGAGGGCAATATTTTTACCTTCTAGGTAGCGGTGTGGAATTCCACGTTTTTTCAAATCTTTCAAATGAGCTGAAAAATCAATAAGGTATTCAAGTTCAGCGCGAGAGAAATCTTTTTCTGCTAGAAAACTACGGTTTTGAAATACTTGTGACATGTTTTTTCCTTTCTTTTCCTTAAGCTAAATCTTCCCGTTCAAATGGCATGGACATACAACGAGGTCCACCACGTCCACGAACCAATTCACTTCCACCAATCTTGATTAAACGGAGTCCTTTAGATTCCAAGATCGCATTGGTAATGGTGTTCCGTTTGTAAACAACAACGACACCTGGAGCAACAGTGAGGGTGTTAGACCCATCGTTCCATTGTTCACGACCTGCTGCAACTAAGCTATCACCGCCACAGCGAATCAAATCAACGGATTCCAAACCAAGAGCATCGGCCAAGACCTTGTCCAATTCACCAAATTCTTGTTCGATGTGCAGCTGACCATCTTCATAGGTTACAGCATACACTTTCAAGTCCCCTTCAATTTCAGGGTGAATGGTGAATTTATCATAGTCAACCATGGTGAAAACAGTATCTAAGTGCATGAATTTACGGTTATTTGCAAATTCAAAGGCTAAAACTTTCTTGAAGCCAAGGTTTTTTTCAAAGATGTTAACCAAGAGTTTTTCAATGGAGGCAGCATCTGTCCGTTGAGAGATTCCAACTGCCAAGACATCTTTAGAGAGGACCAACTCATCCCCACCTTCGATACGAGTGGTTTCGTCCCGTGAATAAACCATCGGAACTTTGTTACCACCATAGACTGGATGGTGTTGGAAGATGTACTTGCCATACAGAGTTTCACGGTTCCGTGTTTCCGCATACATATGGTTGAGAGAAACCCCGTGTCCCATCGTAGCGAATGGATCGCGAGTAAAGTACAAGTTCGGCATAGGATCAACTGCGAATGGATAGTCGGATTCAACCAAGTCAGTTAAACCACGCTCTTCTGCACTTAATTCTGGCAATTCTGCTTTTTGCACTCCAGCCATGGTCTTGTCAATCAATTCTTTTGGATCTTCAATAGCATCCAACAAAGCCTTAACGGCTTTCTTAGTAGCACGTCCACGAATATTCGCTTCTTCGATATACTCATCGATGAAAGCTTGACGAACTTCCTCATTTACAAGGGACTCTGCCGCCAGTTGTTCCAAATAGAGAACTTCGACTCCTTCATCCCGTAATTTTTGGGCAAATGCATCGTGCTCCCGCTGCGCTTCTTCCAAGAAAGGAATATCATCAAACAACATGCGTTCCAAGTAGTCCGGCATGAGGTTTTCCAATTCCTTGCCCGGCCTATGAAGCATTACTTTTTTCAGACGACCAATTTCTGAAAAAACCTTAATAGGTTGTTCTTGGGCCATATGCGTACCTCTTTTCTTTGTTTTGGTAATTCCATTGTAAGCGATTATAGAGTGGTTTTTTGGATAAAATCGACAATAGAAATGTATATTTCATCACACTTTTTTGGGGTGAAAAGTATATTACTCCACTACTAGTGGTAAAAGTTGTATCTTTTTTCATTTAAAGATAATCCATGAATAGTTATGAATTTTGACATTATTATAAGGGGGTGGACAACCACCCCCTTATTTTGTATATTGATAAAAATAGTTACGATCCAGGTAAGAAACCTGCTTACCTGTAACTTGAATTTTCTGGTCTTCCTTTAGTTCCTTCAGCACACGGCTGACTGTCTCTCGGGTTGTTCCGCTCATATCGGCTAATTCATGGGTGGTCAACTTAAAGGGAAGCGTACACTCATCTGACTCCAACATCTCCAAAAAGAGAATTCCCAAGGATTGAATAACCCGATCCTTAGCATTCGAGGTGACTGTATTACGCACCCGCAGTTCATGGAGTTCCAAGAGCTTGGATATTTTCTCAAACAAGTGCTTCATTTGCTCTGTATTGCCTAGAGAAAACTCCTCATAGAGCTGAACGGGCAGCTCATAATAAACAACATCTGTCATAGCCAAGGCTGAAAAGTGATAGGCTTCATCCGTAAATAGACCTCCATAAGGAAAAATAGTTCCATGCTGGATAAAATCCATGTAATAGAAGGATCCTGATTGATCTGCCATCTCAATCTTGAAATAGCCCGAACGCACTAAAAAGAGGTGCTCTCTTGCATCTCCTTCAAAGAAAAGGCGCTGTCCTTTTCCAGCCTGTCTTAACTTGATCTGTCTGGCCAACTGATCAAACTCAACAGCCGGAAACAAGCGAAAATCATCTAAAGAGCGCAGGTAATCATAGTCTATCTTGGAAATCATTGGCTACCTCCTCGTAATATAAGTTTAGAGGGTTATTAAAACCCAGTTTGAACAATAATTGTATAAATACTTGACTATTGCAATGTTTCCCAGAACAATAGAGTTATGGAAAGGACTCATGGTTGTTTCTTATCCTCCTTGTTGCTCAGTCTTCATTACAAAGTCTGTTACCCAGCCCTTCATTTTACCTCCAACC
>NZ_JADPMS010000019.1:0-35672 GCF_015686645.1 Streptococcus sp. NLN76
CACGCATACGCTCAAGGCCTTGACACAAAATCCCCTTCTCTTTGCTTCACAACTAGGCTCAGCAGGCATCAATCTGCCAAATAAATTGTCCTATTTTTAGAAAAATGGTTGACAAATGGTAGAAAAATCTCTCCCAGAGATTTTGAGCTGTCTACGACTCGCTGCCTTTTACTAAAAGTAAAGTAAAAGACTATAAAAGACGCTACATTGTGAGTTTCCTATTTGATAAAAACAGAGGTTGAACTTTAGTGAGAAGTTGGAAGCTCCTCCATATTTCTTGTGTTAAAAGGGACTTGGGCTTTAGGTGAGTGAAGAATGTGTATTTGCATGGATTCTATTTTCATGTACTATCATGAAAAATGAGGACATTTTTCCAAAAAAGTGCTATACTATAGAAAGTAAAACGCTTACAGGAGGGCTGTTATGGGAGAAGGAATCGATTATGGGAGCGTGACTGGATATGTTCATTCAACAGAGAGTTTTGGTGCTGTAGATGGACCTGGAATTCGTTTTATTATTTTTTTACAAGGTTGCAAAATGCGGTGCCAGTATTGCCATAATCCTGATACCTGGGCGATGGAGAATAATCAGGCCCAGACACGTACGGTAGACGATATACTTCAAGAAGCCCTACGTTATAAAGGCTATTGGGGGAAAAATGGAGGGATTACCGTTAGTGGTGGAGAAGCTCTTCTCCAAATTGATTTTCTAATTGCACTATTTAATAAGGCTAAGGAATTTGGAATTCATACAACACTTGATACCTGTGGTCTGACCTTTCGCAATGATCCCAAGTATCTGGCCGTTTTTGATCAACTCTTGGAAGTAACAGATTTGGTTCTTTTAGATTTAAAAGAAATCAATGAAGAGAGACACAAATGGGTCACCAGCCAGAGTAATCGCAGTATTTTGGCTTGTGCACAGTATCTATCTGATAAGGGGATTCCTGTATGGATTCGGCATGTTTTAGTACCAGGTTTAACCGACCGAGATGATGATTTGGAGGAACTTGGTAAATTTGTAAAAACCCTAAAAAATGTCGATAAATTTGAAATTCTACCTTACCATACCATGGGAGAATTTAAGTGGGAGAAATTGGGAATTGATTACCCTCTTAAAGGCGTCAAACCACCTACGAAAGAACGAGTTGAGAATGCTAAAAAGCTGATGGATACAGAATCTTACACAGACTACCTAAAACGAATTCAAAGAGGATAATTCCTAGTTTCTTCTGTGGTAGAAGACCCGGCTTTGTGTTAAAATGGTAAATGAAAATTGGAAAAGAGGTAGAATCATGTCAAAAATCTTGGTTTTTGGTCATCAAAACCCTGATACAGATGCGATTGCATCATCATATGCTTATGCTTACTTGGCTCGCCAAGCTCATGGTTTGGAAACAGAAGCGGTTATTTTGGGACAACCAAATGAAGAAACACGCTTTGTCCTAGACTATTTTGGCGTTGAGACTCCACGTGAAATTCAGTCTCTTGCCAATGAAGGGATTGAGCAAGTCATCTTGACTGACCACAATGAATTCCAACAATCTGCGGAAGGAATCCGTGATGTTGAAGTGTTTGGTGTTGTAGACCATCACCGTGTGGCCAACTTTGAAACTGCGAACCCTCTATTTATGCGTTTGGAGCCAGTTGGATCTGCATCTTCAATTGTCTACCGCATGTTTAAAGAAAATCAGGTTGCAGTTCCAAAGGAAATTGCAGGACTGATGCTTTCAGGCTTGATTTCAGACACACTTTTGTTGAAATCTCCAACAACACATGTAACAGACATTCCATTGGCTACTGAATTGGCAGAACTCGCAGGTGTTGAGCTAGAGGTTTATGGACTTGAAATGTTGAAAGCTGGTACCAATCTCTCCAGCAAATCTGCAGCAGAACTAATTGATATTGATGCGAAGAGCTTTGAATTGGGGGGAAATACTGTTCGCGTAGCTCAGGTCAATACAGTTGATATCGCTGAAATTTTGGAACGACAGGGAGAAATTGAAGAAGCAATACAGGATGCAATGGCTGCAGAAGGCTACTCTGATTTTGTCTTGATGATCACAGATATTGTCAATTCCAATTCTGAAATTTTAACCTTTGGTGCTAACTCAGATAAGGTTGAAGCAGCTTTTGGTTTCAAGTTGGAAGACCACCATGCCTTCTTGCCTGGTGCAGTATCTCGTAAAAAACAAGTTGTTCCGCAACTGACAGCTGCTTTTGCGAATTAACACAAGAATAAAAGCAGAAAACATACTCGAGAAAATCAAAGGTTAAACTGAGAACAGTTATGAGATTTGTGAAGAGTGTAAATGTGAGGAAGGTAGGTCTAGGGGGGATCTACCTTCTTTCGCTCATTCATAATCATTCAAATTTTAATCCTGACATCGTCCGGTCTCATAGTCTTGTTTCGTCATTTTTGAAATTTCACGAGTATATTGTTTTGAGGTTTCCTAGGTCAAAAAATGTAAAGGGTTTGTATGAAATCATTCGGTGAAGTATTTAAACAATTCCGGCAGTCACGAGGCTTGTCCTTGCGTTCGATTTCCAATAAAGATTTATCGGTCTCCCAGTTGTCTCGTTTTGAAAATGGGCAGTCCGACTTAACCATTTCAAAATTTAAAATTGCCCTGGATGAGATCAATATGCCCATGTCTGAGTTCACCTATGCTGTTCAGGACTTTAAACGAGACGAGTTGCAGGACCTTATTCACAAGATGGATTTATATGTTCTACGCAACGATGTGGTAAGTATGCGACACCTTCTGGAAACTAGGCCCGTCAAACCCAAACTTCGAAGGCTTTTTCATGAACTAAACACCATCATTATAAAGATTAAATTGGAAGAGATGACAGGGGACGCAATTGTTTCGGAGCATGATCTTAGTGTCTTAACGGATTATTTGATTGGAGTGGAGTACTGGGGTTACTATGAACTCTTACTCTTCATGCATTCGATGCACCGTTTTCGTCACAGTCTTTTTATGACTCTCACCAAGGAGATGATGTCGCGCTCGGAATTCTATAAAGAGCTTCCTTTGAATCGTCGGATGATTAATTATTTGGTATTGGAAGCATTTGTCCTTGCTTGTGAGAGGCAGGAACTTATCGATGCCCATTACTACCGGAAGTTCATTCGAAATAATCAGTTTGAAGAACGCGATATCTTTGAGCGTTTGGTCTACCAGTATGCAGAGGGGATGTTTGAATTTTTCTTTCATGATGAACGAAAGGGATTGATGCAGATGGAAAAGGTTATTGAGATTTTTCGTGATACAGGAAGTATCCATTTAGCCCAGTCTTATCAAGCAAGAGTTGATGCTGCGATTAAGATAAAGGCTAATAATCACTAAAGTGTCAAGGACAAGCAGAAAAGGAACCGATTTCGGTTCCTTTTTGATGTTATAAGTAGTTTTGGACAACCTGGGGATCGCCAGGGTAAGGGATTTTTTCTCCTTGGACGATTTGGAAAGCATCGGCCCCTTTCCCAGCAATGATGATAGCATCATCAGGTTTGTAGGACTGCTTCAATATTGTTTGTATAGCCAGTTCTCTATCGGGGATGATGTGGACTGGACGGTGGATGTAGCTAGCGATTTCTTGGGAAATAGCCTCTGGATCTTCATAGTTGGGATCATCAGCGGTTAGGTAGACTTCTACACTTGGATAGTCATTTAGGAGCAAACCGAAGTCCTTTCGGCGACTCTCTCCTTTGTTACCGGTTGCTCCTAGGACGAGAGCGATTTTACCGGTTTGATAGTGGGCCACCGTATCGATTAATTTTTTCAGACTATCGCCATTGTGGGCATAGTCAATAAAAATTTTGGCTCCAGAAGGATGTGAAAGGACTTCCATACGTCCGTCAACCTTGGTGTGGGCAATTCCTGCTTTAATGGCAGCGGGACTAGCTCCGAGTCGGTGGCAGGCTAGGGCTGCGGCTAGGGCATTTTCTTGGTTAAAGTCGCCAATTAGTTGAATGTCGTAGCCACCTGCTAAGGGGCCGGTGAGTTGAAAATGAAAGGCGCTGGACTGGTTGATAGAATTGGGGCTACCGGCGCCATAGGTGGTATGAGCTTTATCTGCAATTGAGTCGAGGAGGAAGTCAATGTGATCCATTTGCTGATTCAATATCACATAACGACTATTGGCTAATAATTGGCGCTTATGATAGAAATAATCTTCATAAGTAGGGTGTTCGATCGGGCCGATATGATCGGGGCTGATGTTGAGAAAAACACCGACATCAAAAGTAAGGCCGTAGACCCGTTTCACCAGGTAAGCCTGACTGGAGACTTCCATAATAAAGTGGGTTCGCCCGTTCTTGACCGCTTGAGCCATCATGGCAAAGAGGTCCAAACTTTCAGGTGTTGTCAATTGGGATTTAAAGAAGGTTGTGCCATCTAAAGTGGAGTTCATAGTGGACAACATAGCTGGTTTAGCTTCTTCTTTTAAAATGTTAAAAGCAAAATAAGCGGCTGTTGTTTTTCCCTTGGTTCCGGTAAAGGCTAAGAGTTTTAGCTTCCTTTCGGGATGGTCGTAAAAGGCCATAGCCACCAGGCTCATAGCTTGCTTAATGTCATTAACCAGAATTACGGGGATGGATACTTGGTGGTCTATTTCACTGACATAGTATTTTAGTCCTTGTTGGATTGCGGCTTCCAAGTATTCAGCTTTGAATTGATGGCCTTTGGCAAAGAACAGTGTTTGCTCAGATACCTCGCGACTATCATAGCTTAGGTCTCGGAAATCCCAAGTTTCTCCCTGATAGTAGTAATGATCGTCTTTAACAATGGCACGGAAGTTGTGATCCCCTTTAAGGATTTGTAATGCGGTTTCAAGTTTCATCATAGCTTTATTGTAACCCTTCCGCCAAGCTTTTACAAGTCAAAGCCCATTGGGATTTTTTAGCTAAAATCTTGGAGGGATAAGGGCTTCGTGCTATAATAGTGGTAGGAATTTCGAAATATTTAAAGGGGAATAGAATGAATGACCAACAATCGCGTCAGCAAGAGTTGATGCTTAAGGGCGCTGCTTGGATGACGGCTAGCAACTTGATCAGTCGTCTCCTGGGCGCTCTCTATATTATTCCTTGGTATGGCTGGATGGGGCAGCATGCAGCAGAAGCCAACGGTCTTTTTACCATGGGCTACAATATCTACGCTTGGTTTCTCTTGGTCTCTACAGCAGGCCTACCGGTTGCCATTTCCAAGCAGATTGCAAAATATAATACCATGGGAGAAGAGAGCAAGGCCTTTGCTTTGATCAATCGATTCCTGAAGTTGATGCTGGTACTGGGAATTGTATTTGCGGCAATCATGTATATTGCAGCTCCACTTTTTGCTTCTGCTTCGGGAGTAGGAGCTGAATTGATCCCTGTTATGCAAAGTCTAGCTTGGGCAGTGTTGATTTTTCCAGTCATGAGTATCATTCGCGGAGTATTTCAAGGCTACAATAATATGCGGCCATTCGCTATGAGTCAGATTGCTGAGCAGGTGGCGCGTGTCATTTGGATGCTACTAGCTACCTTTCTCATTATGCAGATGGGGAACCAAGACTATGTTGCCGCCGTTACTCAGTCCACCTTTGCCGCCTTTATCGGGATGATTGCCTCCATGGCACTTCTCATTTTTGCCTTAAATCATGAGGGGCTCTTACGTCCTATTCTGGCAGCCTCTGGTCAAGAGCTGGAAGGTGGTACCGAATTGGTAATCGAAACGCTCAAGGAAGCAGTGCCCTTTATCATCACGGGATCAGCCATCCAACTTTTCCAGATTATCGATCAAATGACCTTTATCAATGTTTCTCGCTGGTTTACCGATACCTCTGAAAAGGATCTGTTGGTCTTGTTCTCTTACTTCTCAGCCAATCCCAATAAGGTCAGTATGATCCTGATTGCCGTAGCATCCTCCATCGGTGGGGTCGGGATTCCGCTCTTGACAGAGAATTTTGTGAAAAAAGACTTTGGAGCCTCCGCTAAATTGGTTATCGATAACCTCAGTCTCCTGATGACTTTTCTTATTCCGGCGACCTTCGGTTCCTTACTCTTGAGCCAAGCTCTCTATACATTTTTCTATGGGCAACCTCAGGGCTCTTCGCTCAACCTCTTTGTTTGGGCGATGTCTTTCACAATCATTCTAGGTCTCTATACCGTATTAGCTCCAATGATCCAAGCGCTTTATGAAAATCGTTTAGCGATGCTGTATTTCGTATATGGTTTAGGACTTAAATTGGTTTTACAGATTCCATTTATTTGGCTATTCGGTTCATATGGACCTTTGTTAGCAACAGGTTTGGCGTTGGTGTTCCCCTGTGTGTTGATGTACCAAACCATTCACCGAATAACGCGCTTAAATCATCAACGGTTGATGAAACGGATGTTGCTGATTACCTTGATGACCGTAGTGATGTCTGTCTTTACAGGTCTAAGTCAATTCTTGCTCTCTTTCGTCATCGCACCGACTAGTCGCTGGGGCAGCCTCCTACATTTACTAGTCGTCGGAGCCATTTCCGTTTACGTTTATGCCTGGATGGCCCTCAAGTCTCATCACTTGGATCGGGTAATGGGACCACAAGCTCAACGATTACGTCAACTTCTGCGGATTTCATGATTTAAAACCAAACGTTTTGAAGTAAAAAACAGGATATCTACTTGAAATACATATGAAGAACTCTTTTTCCTATTCAGAAGTTGGAAAAAACTTAACGTTAAATAGGAAGGCGGTAGTTCCCGTCTTCTTTTTTGGAAAAATGGCCATAATTGTAAAGCTTTTCATGGTGGACTGTGATATAATGGAAAAAATTAAGAAAAGAGGAACCAAGCATGTCTAAAGTTCAAGTCATCGCGCATCCGTTGATCCAACACAAATTGTCTATTCTTCGTCGGACGGATACTTCTACCAAGGCCTTTCGAGAGCTGGTTGATGAGATTGCCATGTTGATGGGGTATGAGGTGCTCCGCGACCTTCCTTTAGAGGATGTGGAAATTGAAACCCCGATTACGACAACGGTTCAGAAACAGTTGGCTGGTAAGAAGCTAGCTATTGTACCAATTTTACGGGCAGGTATTGGGATGGTTGATGGTCTCTTGAGTTTGGTTCCAGCTGCTAAGGTTGGGCATATTGGGATGTACCGTGATGAGGAAACCTTGCAACCTGTAGAATACTTGGTGAAACTTCCAGAAGATATTGACCAACGACGTATTTTTGTGGTGGACCCAATGTTAGCAACAGGGGGTTCCGCTATCTTAGCCATTGATTCCTTGAAAAAACGTGGTGCCAGCAATATTACCTTTGTTTGCTTGGTTGCGGCACCTGAAGGAGTAGCTGCATTAGAAGAAGCCCATCCGGAAGTTCCAATCTTTACAGCTGCTTTGGATGAGAAGTTGAATGAGCATGGTTACATCGTTCCGGGTCTCGGAGATGCGGGTGACCGTTTGTTTGGTACCAAATAAAAGTTTTTAAGTTGACCTTTACTGACCAATTAGGTATAATAAACTCATTCCAGTAAAGAAGGAGAGTACAGAATGATTCCTGTAGTTATTGAACAAACCAGTCGTGGAGAACGTTCTTATGATATTTATTCACGTCTCTTAAAAGACCGGATTATTATGCTAACGGGTCCAGTCGAAGATAACATGGCCAATTCCGTAATTGCCCAGTTGCTTTTCTTGGACGCTCAAGATTCTACTAAAGATATTTACCTCTACGTGAACACACCAGGTGGATCTGTATCCGCTGGACTTGCCATTGTCGATACTATGAACTTTATTAAAGCGGATGTTCAGACAATTGTTATGGGGATGGCTGCGAGCATGGGAACCATCATTGCTTCTAGTGGTGCTAAGGGCAAACGCTTTATGTTGCCACATGCTGAGTACATGATTCACCAGCCAATGGGTGGTACAGGTGGCGGTACCCAACAAACAGATATGGCGATCGCTGCTGAGCACTTGCTCAAAACTCGTCATACCTTAGAAAAAATCTTGGCAGACAATTCAGGTAAACCAGTGGAACAAATTCACAAGGATGCTGAGCGTGATTATTGGATGAGTGCAGAAGAAACACTTGCATATGGTTTCATTGATGAAATCATGGCCAATAACCAGTTGCCACAAGCCTAATCAGAGCGAGGAACTAAAAGAGGTTGAGACCTGGGGTCCACCTCTTTTGTTGTACAAAGGGAGCTAGCCAAGGATTGGTAGATATGATAAAATAACAGAAGGAAACGGAAAGGAGCTGGCTATGGGATTGGAGGATCGACGCCAGGCAATCTATGTCTACCTTTATTACAATCGGGATCGTCGCAAACTTTCCTCTTGGGGAGATGTGGTTTACCATTCCCGTCGGCTGCGGTATGTCCAACTTTTTGTGCCGGTTCATCGTGTCGAAGTAACGATTCAAGAGTTGGAGCAAGAAAACTATGTGCGTCAGGTTACCAAAAGTCAATTGGCTACCCTACCTCGGAGTTTTCAAGGTATCGATTTAGCAACAGAGGAGACTGAGGAATAACTCAGCCTCCTTTTCTTTTTCAAAGAAAAAACAATGAAAATCTTCATGGAAAAAATTAAAAAAAATCTTAAACTTGTATTGACAATTTTCTGACAATTCTATATATTAGACTCTATAAAAAAGAGGAGAGGTTCTATGAAACGTAAAACCTTAGTGGCCACAATTTTAATGGCTTCTATGACATTTTTAGCGGCTTGTACACAAGTACCGGTTGCAGATGGATCCAAAGCTAAGGGGACCGAGATTGGGGATACCATCAAAGTTGGCTTTAACTTTGAAAATACTGGAGCGGTAGCCGCCTATGGTTCTGTTGAACAAAAAGGTGCCTTGCTTGCGGTCGAGGAAATGAACGAGGCTGGTGGAATTGACGGGAAGCAAATTGAGGTCATTTCCAAGGATAATAAATCAGAAACTCAGGAAGCGGCCTCTGTTTCGACTAACCTGGCCATCCAGCAACAAGTAAATGCTATTGTTGGTCCGGCAACTTCTGGTGCAACTGCGGCGGCGATTCCGAAAGCAACCATTGCTGGTGTACCGGTGATTTCTCCAAGTGCTACTCAAGATGGTTTGACTGCAGGACAAGACTTCTTGTTCGTTGGAACCTTCCAAGATTCTTATCAAGGGCGTATCATTGCTAAATATGTTTCTGATAATTTGAATGCTAAAAAAGTAGCCCTGTTTACAGATAACTCAAGTGACTATGCTAAAGGAATTGCTAAGTCATTCAAGGAAGCCTATAAAGGTGAGATTGTTATTGAAGAAACCTTCATCGCAGGTGATACCGATTTCCAAGCTGCTTTGACTAAGATGAAGGGGCAGGATTTTGACGCTATGGTTCTCCCTGGTTACTATACTGAAGCTGGTAAAATTGTGAACCAAATGCGCGGAATGGGTCTAAATCAGCCTGTAGTTGGGGGGGATGGACTGAATTCTGAAGAGTTTGTTCAACAGGCGACTGCGGCGAAAGCGAATGATATTTACTTCGTATCTGGTTTTTCTTCAACCGTTAAAACCAACGATGAAGCAGAGGCGTTCAAAGTCGCTTATAAAAAGCGCTTTAATGAAGAACCAAGTACTTTCTCAGCCTTGGCTTACGACTCTATGAAGATGATGGGCAAAGCTATGGAAGGGGCAGAGAACTCTATTCAAATTCGTGACAACCTGACCAAGATTAAAGACTACGAAGGGGTAACCGGTAAAACAAGTTTTGATGCCGATCACAATACCACTAAGTCAGCCTTTATGATGACTATGCAAAATGGTAAGGTTGAAGAAGCGGTGTCCGTTCAACCTGATTAAAAGTGGAAATCGTTTTTGTAATAGAATAGAGACTAATAGAATGACAAAAATCCTCACGGTCTTGGACTAGGAGGACAGACGGTATAGAAGTATCGAACCCTTTTATTAGAAGGGAACATCTTTTTTAGGAGATTATTTCGAATGATTTTACAGCAATTATTGAATGGGCTGATCTTGGGAAGCATTTATGCGCTGCTTGCCTTGGGGTATACCATGGTATACGGGATTATCCGCTTGATCAACTTCGCCCACGGGGATGTGTACATGATGGGAGCCTTCATGGGTTATTTCTTGATTAACACCCTCCGTTTGAATTTCTTTGTAGCCCTTTTATTGGCCATGGTCGGAACGGCTGCTCTCGGGGTTTTGATTGAGTTTCTGGCTTATCGACCCTTGCGACAATCCACTCGGATTGCAGCTTTGATTACCGCTATCGGAGTATCCTTCCTTTTAGAATATGGTATGGTTTTCTTCTTTGGTGCTAATCCACGTCCTTTCCCACAAGTTATCGATACTGTCCGCTTTGACTTGGGACCTGTATCCATTACAAACATTCAGTTGTTGATTCTAGGAGTATCCATTTTCTTGATGGTGGTACTTCAATTGATTGTCAAAAGGACAAAGATGGGGAAAGCAATGCGGGCTGTTTCCGTGGACAGCGATGCGGCTCAGTTGATGGGGATTAATGTAAACCGCACCATCAGTTTCACCTTTGCGCTTGGTTCAGCTCTCGCTGGAGCAGCGGGTGTCTTGATTGCCCTTTACTATAACTCATTGGACCCGTTGATGGGGATGACGCCTGGTTTGAAATCCTTTGTTGCGGCGGTTCTTGGTGGTATCGGAATTATTCCTGGAGCAGCATTAGGTGGATTTGTTATCGGTATTCTTGAAACAGCGGCAACGGCTCTTGGATTCTCTGACTTCCGTGATGCGATTGTGTATGGAGTGTTGATTTTGATTCTCCTAGTTCGTCCAAGTGGAATCCTTGGTAAAAATGTGAAGGAGAAGGTCTAGTCATGCAAAAAACTCTAAAGGAAAATATGATTTGGGCAGCTTTGCTGATTGCTGGCTATGCCCTGGTTACGCTTTTGGTAGAGACGAATGTTCTCAATCTCTACTATCAGATGATCTTCCAGCAAATTGGAATTAATATTATTTTGGCTGTGGGACTCAACTTGATCGTTGGTTTCTCAGGTCAGTTCTCCTTAGGACATGCCGGTTTTATGGCGATTGGAGCTTATGCAACCGCCATTATCGGGAAACAATTGCCGACCTATGGTGGTTTCCTTGTTTCTGTACTTGCGGGGATGGCCGTTGCAGGTGTTGTAGCACTCTTGGTCGGAATTCCTACCCTTCGTTTGAAAGGGGATTACCTAGCCATCGCTACCCTTGGGGTTGCAGAAATTATTCGGATTATCATCGTCAATGGTGGTGAGGTGACCAATGGTGCTGCTGGTATTTTGGGAATTCCTGCCTTTACAACCTGGCAAATGGTCTATGTCTTAGCCGCATTGACAACCATTGTGACCTTAAACTACTTGCGGAGTCCAATTGGTCGTCAGACACTTGCGGTTCGTGAGGATGAGATTGCTGCGGAATCCGTTGGGATTAATACCACCAAAATTAAGGTAATGGCCTTTGTTTTCGGTGCTATCACTGCAAGTATTGCAGGCTCCCTCCATGCTGGTTTTGTTGGTTCCGTTGTTCCACGCGATTTCGCATTCACGAACTCTATCAATATCCTTATTATTGTCGTATTCGGTGGTTTGGGATCTATGACTGGTACCATTGTTGCTGCAGTTGTCTTGGGACTCTTAAACATGTTATTGCAAGACGTTGCAAGTATCCGGATGATTGTTTACTCATTAGCCCTTATCCTTGTGATGATTTTCCGTCCTGGTGGTCTTTTGGGAACTTGGGAATTTAGTTTGAAGAATCTTTTGTCAAAATCAAAAAAGGAGGTTAAGTCCTAATGGCATTATTAGAAGTTAAACACTTGACAAAACATTTCGGCGGTTTAACGGCTGTTGGCGATGTAACCTTGGAATTGGACAAGGGCGAATTGGTGGGTCTGATTGGTCCTAACGGGGCAGGTAAATCGACCCTCTTCAACCTATTGACGGGAGTTTACGAACCAAGTGAAGGAACCATTACCTTGGATGGGAATGAGTTAAATGGGAAAGAGCCTTACACGATTGCTGGGCTAGGTCTTGGTCGTACTTTCCAGAACATCCGGTTATTCAAAGATTTGACGGTTCTTGATAACGTTCTTATCGCTTTTGGCAATCACCAAAATCCACATGTCTTTGCCAGCCTCTTCCGCCTTCCTCTCTACTATAAAAAAGAAGAAGCGTACAAGAAAAAGGCTATGGATCTTTTGGAAATTTTCTCATTGGAGGAGTATGCGGATACCTTGGCGAAAAATTTGGCTTATGGGCAACAACGGCTCTTGGAAATTGTTCGGGCTTTAGCGACTGAGCCAAAAATTCTCTTCTTGGATGAGCCAGCTGCTGGGATGAACCCGCAGGAGACAGCAGAATTGACGGCTTTGATCCGTAAAATTAAAGAAGAGTTTAACATTACGGTTATGTTGATTGAGCATGATATGAGCTTGGTTATGGAAGTAACTGAACGCATTTATGTATTGGAATATGGTCGCTTGATTGCCCATGGAACACCAGAAGAAATTCGCACCAACAAGCGCGTGATTGAAGCTTACTTGGGAGGAGAAGCCTAATGTCAATGTTACAAGTTGAAAATCTATCCATTCATTACGGGATGATTGAAGCGGTCCATGATGTCAGCTTTGAAGTGGCGGAAGGGGAAGTTGTGTCCTTGATTGGAGCCAACGGGGCTGGAAAAACCAGTATCCTTCGCACCATTTCAGGTTTGGTTCGCCCGAGTCAAGGACGGATTCTGTTCCAAGGTCAGGAGATTCAAAAACAGGCTGCTCAAAATATCGTTGCTTCTGGCTTGTCTCAAGTACCAGAAGGCCGCCACGTATTCCCTGGTCTAACGGTTATGGAAAACCTAGAAATGGGAGCCTTTCTTAAAAAAGATCGAGAAGAAAATGCTCGAAACCTCAAGAAGATTTTTGAGCGTTTCCCACGTTTGGAAGAACGTAAAGGACAAGATGCTGCGACTCTTTCAGGTGGTGAGCAGCAGATGTTGGCCATGGGACGGGCCCTTATGTCAACTCCAAAACTTTTACTCTTGGACGAGCCATCAATGGGACTTGCTCCAATCTTCATCAATGAAATTTTTGAGATCATTAAAGATATCCAAGCTCAAGGTACAACCGTTCTTTTGATTGAGCAAAATGCCAATAAGGCTCTTGCCATCTCGAATCGCGGTTATGTGTTGGAAAATGGTAAAATTGTATTATCTGGTACTGGTCAAGAACTTCTAACCTCAGAAGAAGTCCGCAAGGCCTACCTTGGTGGATAATGGTTTAAGGAAAGGAAAAAAACATGGCTGTTAAAGAATTTATGACAAAACGTGTGGTCTTTATTGATCCAGATACATCCATTGCACATGCGGCAGACTTGATGCGGGAACAAAATCTCCACCGTCTACCAGTTATGGACAATGACAAACTGGTCGGCTTGGTAACAGAAGGTACAATTGCAGAAGCGACTCCTTCCAAAGCAACCACCTTGTCTATTTACGAAATGAACTACCTTCTCAACAAAACCAAAGTCAAAGATGTTATGGTACGTGATGTCTTTACCCTGGATGAAGATGCAAGCTTAGAAGATGCGGTTTACTTAATGTTTAAACACAAGGTTGGTATTCTTCCAGTTATGAAAGGGGACGAGCTTCGTGGCGTCATCACTGACCGTGATATCTTTAAAGCTTTCTTGGAGGTAACTGGCTATGGGGCACCTGGTACTCGTGTTCGGGTGCGGACAACCAACCAAGTTGGCGTTTTGGAAAGTGCGGTTCACGCAGTAGTCGAACGGGATTTGAACATCGATAATGTTGTGAATATCCCTAATGCAGATGGTTCTGTAACCATTGAGTTGCAACTGGAAGGTCAGACTGATCACGATCAACTTCGGGAAGAACTTGAAAAACAAGGTTTGCAGGTAGACTATATCAAGGAAACCACGGCTAAAGCCTTCTAATTGAATCTTTCAGTTTCCACACGCTCCCAAGTGTTTTAGTAAGTTATGGGAAGCTTTTGATTTTAAAAGTAAATGAAAACTCCTTGGAGATTTCCTGAGCTACACTAGTTTGGGAACATCCAAGGAGTTTTTTATACTCTTTTAGTTTATCTTTTATTACTGTGTTAGCTCGTCTTGCCGTACTTCAGTACTGTCTACGACTCGCTGCCTTGTACTAAAAGCAAACTAAAAGACTATACTGGACCGGAGTTGGATTTAGCTAGTGTCAAATTTCTGGAAAACAGGTATAATAGAAGGAAGAAATGAGGGAACTATGAAAAAAGGATTTTTGATTTCCATCGAAGGGCCAGATGGGTCGGGCAAATCCACTTTAATCCAGGAGTTAGCCCAGTTTTACAATGAAAAAGGCGTCGAGGTTGTCGTTACCAGGGAGCCTGGTGGTGTTCGGATTGCCGAGCAGATTCGACAGATTATTCTCGATCCTGACCATATGGAGATGGACGAAAAAACGGAGCTTTTACTTTACATCGCCAGTCGCCGCCAACACTTGGTGGAAAAAGTTTTACCGGCCCTCGAACGGGGAGCTTTGGTATTGATGGATCGCTTTATTGATTCGTCTGTGGCCTACCAAGGTTACGGGAGAGGCTTGGATTTGGAAGCCATTCATTGGTTAAATCAGTTTGCGACCGATGGAAAAAAGCCAGATTTGACCTTGTTACTGGATTTGCCAGCTTCTGAAGGATTGGCCCGGATTCAGGCAAGTCGCTCCGATGATGTGGACCGGCTTGATCAGGAAGATTTGTCCTGGCATGAGCAGGTGCGCCAAGGCTACTTGGCCATTGCTAAGAATGATCCAGTGCGTTTTGTTCAAATAGATGCTAGCCAAGAATTTCAAAAGGTTTTAGCAAATGCCTTGGATATTGTGATAGAAAGTTGGTCTCTATGACTGGCCTGCATCAACGTTTACAGGAGACTCAGCCCGTCTTACTGCAACGGTTTCAACGCATGATTCAGGCGGGGAAAATGAGCCACGCCTACCTCTTTACCGGAGCTGCAGAGCGGTTGGATATGACTCTCTATCTCTGCCAAGCCCTCTTTTGCGATGAACCTCTTCAGGGGCTTCCTTGTGGCCAATGTCGCTCCTGTCGCTTGGTGGAGAGTCAGACATTCCCTGACATTCATCTGGTTGAGCCTGTGAATCGGATGATTCGAACGGAACAAGTCAGGGATATCTTGACCCAGGTTTCACAATCTGGTATCGAAGGGGAAGCCCAGGTCTTTGTGTTTGAAGATGCAGAGACCATGCATCTAAATGGAGCCAATGCCCTTCTAAAATCAATGGAGGAACCGACTGGTCGCCAGTATTTTTTCTTCTTAAGTCAGTCCTCAGAAAAGATTTTACCGACGATTCGAAGTCGAAGTCAGTATGTCTATTTTCCTGAGACCGGGCAGCATTTTCAAAAAGAGTTAGAGCGAACAGGTTTATTGAAAACACAGGCTCAGTTTTTAGACCACCTGCTGCAGGGGAGGAAAAATCTTTTAGATACGATTGGACAGGCTTGGTGTCTGGAATTGGAACGCCAGGTTTTTACTTGGCTACAGCGGTTTTTAGCCGGTGACATAAAATCTTTTGTGGCCTTATCCGGTCTGGTTAGTCTTGCCGATGACAAGGACAAGCAGGGTTTGCTTTTAGATACGATTGAGATTCTATTAGGACAGGAAGTCCCTGCTCGAAATCGTCTATCCCTACTCGAAGATTTGATGGAAGCTCGAAGAGCCTGGCAGGCCAATGTTCCCTTGCTGACAAGTCTGGAACGTTTTAGTTTAAAGAATTTGTAAGAACTGTGACATAGCGGTCCTAACTGTTACTCTGCATCGAGTCTATCGGGCTAGCTGCTGCAAGTGATGGGACTACTGACAATCACAGTCGATTTAAAAAATTGAGGAGGAGTCCCTTGGAAAAGAAAGAATTACTAGATTCCCTTGATGCCTTCACCAATCAATTATTAACAACCTTAAATGAGATTGACAAGATGAAGGCAGTTGTGAGAGAAACCATTGAAGAGAATACAGCCCTCCGCCTTGAAAATGAAAAATTGCGGGAACGATTGACAGAAGAAGATACCCAAAATCCCGTAAAAGCAACATCTGCTCGAGAAGGCTTGAACCGTATCTATCTAGATGGATTTCATGTCTGTACAACCTTTTACGGCCAGCCACGGTCAGAAGATTGTGTGTTTTGTGATGAATTATTATTCCGAGGTTAGATGGTGCAGATTCAAAAAAGTTACAAAGAACCCAATGGTAAAGGAAGCCTTTTTCTTGTTGGTACCCCCATTGGGAATATGGAAGATATGACCTTTAGGGCCCTCAAGATCCTTGCGCAAGTGGACGCTATTGCGGCAGAGGATACCCGAGTAACCGGCCAGCTCCTCAAGCATTTTGGGGTTGGACAACGCTTGATTTCCTTTCACGAACACAATGCCCAAGCCCGGATTCCAGAACTCTTGGATCTACTTGAAGATGGAAAGGATATCGCTCAAGTTTCAGATGCCGGTTTACCGAGTATTTCAGATCCAGGCCAGGATTTGGTCCAGGCAGCCTTGGCTCAAGACATTAAGGTTGTCCCCCTCCCAGGTGCTTCCGCGGGGATAACTGGACTGATTGCCAGTGGACTTCCTGCCCAACCGCACATTTTTTATGGATTTTTGCCCCGTAAGGCTAGCCAACAGCGGAAGTTTTTGGAAACCAAGCGCCTTTATCCAGAGACCCAGATTTTTTATGAATCACCTTATCGCATTGAAGCGACTTTGAAACAAATTTTAGAGGTGTACGGGAATCGAAAGGTTGTACTGGTCCGGGAATTATCAAAGATCTACGAGGAGTTTCGCAGAGGGAAGATAAAGGATCTCCTGTCCTCGTTGGAGTCTGACCCTATAAAAGGAGAGTGCCTACTCATCCTGGAAGGATATATTGAGGAAGACCAGCCCCAATTAGATTTGCAAAGTGTTTTGCCGCAATTACGGGAACGGGTGGCGGCAGGTCAACGATTAAAAACAGCCAGTCAGGAATTAGCCAAAGTGACCGGTTTCAAGGCCAAGGAACTATACAAGGCCTACCATGAAGAAGTAGAACAGGGAGAAGAGTAAGCGATGTATAACTATTACGGCCATCCGCGCTGCACAACAAGTAAGGCAGCAGAAAAAGAATTAAAAAGCTTGGGTATTGAAAGTTACTTTATCGACTTGACCCAAGAGGCACCTAGTCCAGCACAGTTGGAAGCTTGGATGGATCAGGGAACCTGGCCAATCAAGGCTTTTTTCAACACGAGTGGAAATAAGTATCGGGAGTTGGGGCTAAAAGATCAGATTTCGTCAATGAGTCAAAAAGAGGCGGCTCAATTATTGTCAACAGATGGTATGCTAATCAAGCGTCCGCTCCTGGTGAAAGATGGGACCTTACTGCAAATTGGGTATAGGACCCCATATGCGGATTTAGAACTATAGGAACTATCGATGGCAGAATACCTTTCCGTTGGAACCTTAACCAACTATCTGAAACGGAAGTTTGACAAGGATCCCTATCTAGAACGCGTCTTTTTGACCGGTCAGGTCTCTAATTTTCGGGCCCGTCCCAATCATCAGTATTTTTCTTTGAAAGATGATCAGGCAGTGATTCAGGCGACTATGTGGGGACCTATTTTTAAGAAATTGCCTTTCACCTTAGAAGAAGGTCAACAATTGAATGTTGTGGGGCGAGTCCAATTATATGCCCCGAACGGTTCCTACTCCATTTTGATTGAACAGGCTGAGCCAGCTGGCGTTGGAGAATTGGCTCTTCGTTTTGAACAACTAAAAAAAGAACTTACGCAAGCGGGTTATTTTAAGTCTGAGCACAAGCAGGAATTACCGGCTTTTAATCGAAAGATTGGGGTAGTGACCAGCCAGAGTGGGGCGGTTATTCAAGATATCATCACGACAGTGAATCGGCGTTTTCCTGGTTTGAGTATTCGTCTGTATCCGGCTAAGGTTCAAGGCGAGGGTGCGGCAGAGGAAATTGCGGGTCAGATTCAAAAGGCCAATCAGGCGGAGGACCTGGATGTTCTAATCGTCGGCCGCGGAGGTGGTTCTATGGAAGACCTCTGGGCTTTTAACGAAGAAGTGGTGGTTCGAGCCATCTTTGAATCTCGCCTACCTGTGATTTCAAGTGTTGGCCACGAAACGGATGTCACCCTGGCAGATTTTGTGGCGGACAAGCGGGCGGCAACTCCTACCGCAGCGGCAGAATTAGCGACGCCTTATACCAAAGCTGATTATTTCCTAGCTTTGGAGCGTAGCCAACTGCGATTGAAGCAAGTTGTGGACCAGCAGCTGAAGGTAAAGGGAGAGCGCTTGGAACGGATTCAGCAATCCATTCTATTCCGCCAACCTGAGCGACTTTACGATACTTATTTGCAGAAACTAGATCATCTAGATCAACAGCTTAGCCAGGTCTTGGACCGCCGTCTGCAAGCAGTCAGTCACCGCTATCAGCTTCTCAATCAGGCCTTGGTGCGGCAAAGCCCAAGCCCTCAACTTGAGCGGCTTAACCAGGAAGTGCTTGTATTGGACAAGGACTTGCGGAGATCCATGCATCTCTTGGTCCAGAAGGCTCAACAACGGTTTCAAGTGGCGAGTGATGCTCTTTCACAGTTAGAATTAAGTCAAATTCTCCAGCGCGGTTATGCCTTGGTTCGTAAGCAGGAAAGAATTGTTTCCAATGTCGAACAAGTCCAGCCAGGAGATAGCCTGTCCATTCAGTTACAGGATGGTCAATTAGAAGTAGAGGTAACCCATGTCCAAGAATCAGACATTTGAAGAAAAAATGCAGGAATTGGAGCTTTTGGTCCGACGGTTGGAGCAAGGGGAAGTTCCCTTGGAAGAAGCCTTACAGGAGTTTCAAAAAGGAATGATCTTAAGTCAAGAGCTCCAAAAGACCCTGCAAGATGCTGAAAAAACCATGGTCACCATAATGGGGGCTAATGGTCAAGAAACGGAAATGAAATCATGAAGCAACAGACTCAAGCCCTGGAGGATGTCCTCCAAGCATTCTATCAATCCGATAGTCCGGATCCAGTCTTGGTTGAGAGCATTCTCTATTCCATTGAGGCAGGCGGAAAACGACTAAGGCCCTTGATTCTACTGGACCTTCTTCAAGGATTTGGACTCAAAATCGAAGAAGGTCATCTGAGAGTGGCAGCGGCCTTAGAGATGATCCATACAGGAAGTTTGATTCATGATGATTTACCAGCAATGGATGATGATGACTACCGTAGAGGACAACTCACAAACCATAAAAAATATGGGGAGGCAGCCGCTATCTTGGCAGGGGATAGTCTCTTCTTGGATGCCTTTGCGCTATTGGCACAAGCTCAACTTCCTGCTTCGAAAGTCGTGAAGCTCATAAATCTTCTTTCATTGGCTTCTGGTACCTACGGGATGGTTGGCGGGCAGAGTTTGGATATCCGTTCGGAAGGCCAGGCCATCACCCTAGTGCAATTGGAGCAAATTCATCACCATAAAACGGGTCGACTCCTGCACTTTCCGTTTGTGGCTGCTGGGATTTTAGCTGACATTGATGAGCAAACGGCTGAAGATTTAGATCAATTAGGTCAGCTGCTTGGTTTAGCTTTTCAGGTTCGCGATGATATTTTAGATGAAACGGCTAGTTTTGAAGAGTTAGGAAAAACTCCCAAAAAGGATGTTGCTGCTCAAAAAGCGACCTATCCTGCGTTTTATGGCTTGGATGCTGCCAAGACTTTGCTGGGGGATTTATTAGCCCAGATTGATCGCTTACTCCAAAAATTGGAGGTGCAAGGGTTTGACGCTCAAGTAATGAAGGAAAGAATTGAAGGACTTGCAATTGGCAACTAAGGAAAGAGTGGATGTTTTGGCCTTGCACCAAGGCCTTTTTGAAACAAGGGAACAGGCTAAACGGGGGGTTATGGCTGGTTTGGTTTTGCACCAAGACTCTGGTCACCGTTTTGATAAACCAGGGGAGAAAATCCCAGCTGATACCCCTTTAAAACTCAAGGGTGAAACCCTGCCTTATGTCAGTCGGGGTGGTTTGAAGTTAGCGAAGGCCCTTGATGTTTTCGGTATTGATCTGACAGACCAATTTACCATCGATATTGGTGCCTCTACAGGAGGTTTTACAGACGTCATGTTGCAGGCAGGAGCTAAGCAGGTGTATGCCGTGGACGTTGGAACCAATCAATTGGCTTGGAAACTTCGTCAAGATCCTCGTGTGATCAGCCGAGAACAATACAATTTCCGTTATGCGGATCCGCAAGATTTTCAGCCACAACCAAGTTTCGCCTCTATTGACGTCAGTTTTATTTCTCTAAGTCTCATTTTACCCAGTTTAGCAGCTGTGCTAGAAGACCAGGGCCAGGTAGTGGCCCTGGTCAAGCCGCAGTTTGAGGCAGGTAGGGAAGCCATTGGCAAAAAGGGGATTGTAAAGGAAGCCAAGGTCCATGAAGAAGTTTTGAATCGGGTCATGACCATGGCTCAAGGGCTGGGATTTGGAGTCCATGGGGTGGACTTTTCTCCCATAACCGGTGGTCAAGGGAATATGGAATTTTTGCTCTATTTAAAACGGGATGACGGTCCAGCTCTTCCTCTTGAACAAATAAAAGAAATGGTAAAGAAGGCACATGAAACATTCTAAGATAGATAAGGGACACCGCCAGGCCCTCATACGGTCCTTGATCCAGCAAAAAACAGTGCGAGGACAAAAAGAAATTATGGATTTTTTGGCCAGTCAAGGATTGGTGGCGACGCAAGCAACAGTTTCCCGAGATCTTCGTGAATTGGGGATTGTCAAGGGAGGTGAGGTTGGCTACCAAGTACAGCCGGCTGTCAAAAAAACGCCGATTCTGCATGTGATGCGTCAGGATAACATGATTTCCATTCAGGTTACACCTGGCCAGGCCTTGCTTTTCAAAAAAGAGGTCTGGTCCCGCTATTCTTCGGATATTTTCACTATTTTATCTGACGATGACACGGTCTTGATCGTTGTCAAGACTGGAGTAGATTCGCAGGAAATGTCAGATGCACTAGAAAATTGGTAAGGTTATGTTATTAGAAATTTCAATCAAAAATTTTGCCATTATCGAGGAAATCTCCCTAAATTTTGATCAGGGAATGACGGTTTTGACGGGTGAAACCGGGGCAGGTAAATCGATCATCATTGATGCTATGAATATGATGCTTGGGAGTCGTGCTACAACGGATGTGATTCGACACGGGATGCCTAAAGCCGAGATCCAAGGTCTCTTTTCATTAGAGAAACCCCAAGATATTTCAAATATTTTAGAGGAGCAGGGGATTGAAGTTGGCGAGGAGCTGATTATCCGCCGCGAAATTTTCCAAAATGGCCGTAGTGTCAGCCGTATCAATGGACAGATGGTCAACCTCTCAGTCTTGCGTGCAGTTGGCCAGCATTTGGTTGATATCCATGGCCAGCATGACCAAGAGGAACTAATGCGTGCCCAGTGGCATGGCCGTTTATTGGATGAATTTGGCGATGCTGATTTTCATCGGCTCAAGCAAAGCTATGCTCAAAGCTTTGACCGTTACCGTACCCTCCGCAAAGATTTGCGCCTCCAGCAAAATCAAGAAGCTGAGCACAGTGCTCGGATTGAAATGTTGGAATTTCAACTAGCTGAGATTGAAGAGGCAGCCCTGAAACCTGGGGAAGATCAAGAACTACAGCAGGAGCGAGAACAACTTCTCAATCATAAATTAATTGCGGACACCTTGACCTCGGCCTTCCATCTATTGGACGAAGAGGATCAGTCTTCCCTTGGTAAAATTCGATCGGCCCTTGGCGATTTAGAGAGTCTTGAAGATTATAATCCTCTTTATAAGGAGCTGGCTGAGCAAGTGTCAGAGGCATATTATAGCCTTGAAGACGCGACTCGGCGCCTTGAAGACCACCTTTCCTCCCTTGATTTTGACGCCAATCGCTTGCTTCACATTGAGAGTCGTCTGGATGTGATTTACGCCATTAGCCGTAAATATGGTGGAAGCGTTCAAGAAGTCTTGGAATATTTTGAAAAAATTTCCCAAGAATACAATCTGCTGACAGGCAACGAAACTTCATCTACGGACCTCGCTCATAAGCTTAAAGAAGAGGAAGGGACCCTGGTCGATCTAGCTCAGAAATTGAGCCAGGCACGCCATGTACTTGCGCAACAATTAGAAGCGGAGATTCAGCTGGAGCTCCAAGACCTTTATATGGATAAGGCCAGATTTCAGGTCCGATTTACCAAAAGTAAGTTTAGCCGAGATGGAAATGAACAAATTGAGTTTTACATCTCTACCAATCCTGGGGAAGATTTTAAACCCCTCGTCAAAGTGGCCAGTGGTGGAGAATTATCTCGGTTAATGTTGGCTATTAAATCGGCCTTTTCCCGTAAAGAGGGCAAGACTAGTATTGTCTTCGACGAAGTCGATACGGGTGTCTCTGGTCGCGTTGCCCAAGCCATTGCCCAGAAAATTCATAAGATAGGGAGTCATGGACAAGTCCTTGCAATCTCTCATCTTCCTCAGGTGATTGCCATTGCCGATTATCAATTTTTCATTGAAAAAATATCGGATGAGATTTCTACGGTATCCCGGGTACGCCTTTTAGAAATGGACGAGCGGGTCGAAGAAATCGCGCGTATGTTGGCTGGTGAGGTCTTGACGGAATCGGCTATAAATCAGGCGCGTGAGCTCTTGCAAAAACATTGAGGTTTTTGTGGGGAATTTGTTATATAGTCTTTTAGTTTACTTTTAGTACAAGGAAGCGAGTCGTAGACAGTACTGAAGTACGGCAAGACGAGCTAACACAGTAATAAAAGATAAACTAAAAGAGTATAATAGGACTAAGATTACTGAGTAGAAGTAGGTATGTATGACAAAAATTGCAGTTGTAACAGACTCCTCTGTTACCATTGAGGAGGAGTTGGTAAAGGAACTAGGAATTCAGGTAATTCCTTTGTCCGTAATGGTAGATGGGATTCTCTATTCGGATGCAGACTTGAAGGAGGGAGAATTCCTTCGCCTGATGAAATCTAGCAAGCATTTACCAAAGACCAGTCAGCCACCGGTTGGTGTTTTCGCGGAGGTCTATGGCCGATTGGCAGAGGACTATGATCAAATTGTTTCTATTCACATGTCCCACGCCTTATCAGGGACTGTAGAAGCAGCTAGACAGGGAGCGAGCTTGTCCGGGGCTAAGGTAGAGGTAATTGATTCTTCCTTTACAGACCAGGCTCAAAAATTCCAAGTGGTAGCAGCAGCTCGCCTTGCTCAAGCTGGGGCTAGCTTGGAAGAGATTTTGAAAGAAATCGAGCAAGTTCGCGAAAAAACGGAACTCTATATCGGTGTCTCCACCCTTGAAAATCTTGTGAAGGGGGGGCGTATTGGTCGCGTTTCTGGTCTTATCAGTTCCCTTTTAAATATTCGAGTGGTCATGGAAATGGTTGATCATGAGTTGCGTCCCATTGTCAAAGGTCGTGGAGCAAAAACGTTTAAGAAATGGCTAGATGAATTGAAGGCCGGTTTGCAGGGACGTTCTATTCGTGAAATTGGTATTTCCTATGCAGGAAAATCAGATTTTGCGGAAGAAATGAAGGCGCAGTTGCAACCCTTTTTGGAGGCTCCTATCTCTGTGTTGGAGACGGGTTCCATTATTCAAACCCATACAGGGGAGGATGCTTGGGCCATCCTGATTCACTACGCCTAGACCGGTTTCTTTTTCTGAAGAAAAGCGCGGAATTGCTTTTTATACTTGCTTTTCTTATCCTTTTGAGTTATGATATGTACTGTTAGAAAATTTATGGAGGATTCTTACAAATGGCTAACAAACAAGATTTGATTGCTAAGGTTGCAGAAGCAACAGAATTGACAAAGAAAGACGCTGCAGTAGCAGTAGACGCTGTCTTCGCAGCAGTTACAGACTACCTTGCAGAAGGTGAAAAAGTACAATTGATCGGTTTCGGGAACTTCGAAGTTCGTGAGCGTGCAGCACGTAAAGGACGTAACCCACAAACAGGTAAAGAAATCACTATCGCAGCGTCAAAAGTTCCTGCCTTCAAAGCAGGTAAAGCTCTTAAAGACGCTGTAAAATAATCTTGCTGAAAAAAGCCTATTCTACCAACCTTTCATAGGGGTAGGAAGGGCTTTTTCTTTTGTTTTGGGGCATTTTGGGGGTATACTCTTTTAGTTTATCTTTTATTACTGTGTTAGCTCGCCTTGCCGTACTTCAGTACTGTCTACGACTCGCTGCCTTGTACTAAAAGTAAACTAAAAGACTATATAGCTAATAGTTTTCTAGGATTTCATACTCATTGGATTTCCGCGTTTTTTTAGGAGATAGGATGATTTCCAACTGTATCGACTTTGTAAGGCATTTTTTAGTACATATTAATACTTTATACATTTCAAAATCTGATTGTGTTAATCTTCTTCGCCGAACTATAGTTCAGCCTTCATCAGATTGCCTTTTCAGATTTCGAACTGTTTCGAGTATAAAATCCTCCATACTTTTTATTAAGTGTGGAGGATTTTTAGGTAGATACTATTTTTTACACAACACCTTGTACAATCATAGCATTGGCGATTTGTTCGAAGGAGGCGATGTTGGCTCCTGCGAGGTAATCATTGCCAAGATTGTAGGTTTCGGCTGTTGTTTTAGCGGTATTGAAGATGTTCTCCATGATGCTTTGGAGTCGTTGGTCTACTTCTTCTCGTGTCCAAGATAGGCGGAGGCTGTTTTGGCTCATTTCGAGGGCAGAAACGGCTACGCCGCCGGCGTTAGCTGCTTTAGCTGGTCCGTATAAAACCGCATTTTCTTTGTAGATTTTGATGGCGTCGAGGTCGGAAGGCATGTTGGCTCCTTCGGCGACACAGTAGACACCGTTTTGGATAAGGGCAGCAGCTTGTGCGCCGTTGATTTCGTTTTGGGTTGCACAAGGAAGGGCGATGTCAGCCTTACCTTGGTAGTCCCAGACGCTTCCTTCATAGTAGCGGGCGCTAGCTTTTTCGGCTGCATATTCGGTTAGGCGGGCACGGCGTTTTTCTTTAATTTCAACCAAAAGATCAAAATCAATGCCGCACTCGTCAATGATGTAACCGTTGGAATCAGAGACTGCGATGACGGTAGCACCGAGCTCGGTTGCTTTTTGGAGGGCATACTGGGCGACATTTCCAGATCCGGAAATGAGGACAGTCTGGTCTTTGAAGGATTTGCCGTTGGCCAGAAGCATGTTTTCAGTGAAGTAGACGAGGCCATAGCCAGTTGCTTCTGGGCGGATGAGAGAACCGCCGAATGCCAAGGGTTTTCCGGTCAAGACACCTGCATCGAATTGACGAAGACGTTTGTATTGGCCGTACAAATAGCCGATTTCACGCGCTCCGACTCCGATATCGCCGGCAGGAACATCCAGAGATGGGCCGATATGTTTTTGCAGCTCACTCATGAAGCTTTGGCAGAAGCGCATAATCTCAGCGTCCGTTTTTCCTTTAGGGTCAAAATCGGAACCGCCTTTCCCACCACCAATGGGTAGTCCAGTCAAAACGTTTTTGAAAATCTGCTCGAAGCCGAGGAATTTCAGAATGGACTGGTTGACGGAAGGGTGGAAGCGGAGTCCTCCTTTATAAGGACCAACTGCTGAGTTGTATTGGACACGGTAGCCACGGTTAACTTGGACTTTTCCGTCTTTGTCAGTCCAAGGGACACGGAAGCTAATCACGCGTTCAGGTTCCACCATGCGGGCTAGGATGTTCTCATCCAGATATTCTGGATGAGCTTCTAGGACAGGCTCGAGGGTTGCGAATAATTCTTCAACAGCTTGAAGAAATTCAGCTTCGTGAGGGTTACGTACTTGGACGTCTTGGAAAGTGCTTTGGATATAGTCTTTAACTCGTGACATGAAAATCCCCTTTTCTATTTTTCCGAAGAAAATGAATTATCTGACAATTTGTCAGGTGAGATTATCATACCATTGAAAGGGGTAAAAGTAAAGTTTGGAGAGGGATTTCCAGAATAAACCTTCGCTTTTTACTTGGTTTTTAAAAGTAGCTATGGTAAACTGAGATAGAAAAGAGGTTAGGCGGGAACCTAACCTCAGAGTAGAGCCGTAAAACGGTGACTCAGTTTAAACGACATAGAACTAGCCGTCTACAGGGTCAAAGTAGGACGGCTAGTTCTTTTTTCTCTTACTTAGAATTTCTAGTAAGTTACGAACTGTGTCGTTGATGTAACAACCAAGACTCAGTAATGCCATTACTAACTCAAAGCGAGTCAAAAGAATGCTCCTCCTTTCTATCAGATTTGAAGTTTTCATGCTTTTCATAGGCATGTCCTCCTTATGATAGTTTTCGGGGAGTCACCGTCTTCCAGGAGAAGGGATTCTCGAGGTCTCAAATGAGAAACTTCTCTACGCTGCTAGTTTATCATGTAAAATGTAATATCATGCTAAGATGTTCTGAAATGTCTTGAAAACGTTCTGAACGGTAAATGTTGCTTTTGGGGTTATTGCAACCTAAAGCAAAGTCGTTCAGACTTTTTTTCACAAAAATGATAGAATAGGAATGTCTAGGATTCTGTGAGTGTCGGGTTACATTCCAGATTCCGTTATCAAAGAGAGCTAATCAGCTCGTATGAAGAAAGGAAGACGCATGAAAGGTATTATTTTAGCGGGTGGTTCCGGCACGCGCCTTTATCCAGTTACGCGGGCGGCATCTAAGCAGTTGATGCCGGTTTATGATAAACCAATGATTTATTACCCTCTTTCAACCTTGATGTTGGCAGGAATTCAGGAGATTTTAATTATCTCTACACCGACAGACCTGCCCCGTTTTGAGGAACTTTTGGGAGATGGATCTGAATTAGGTATTTCCTTGTCCTATGCGGTTCAACCAAGTCCAGATGGATTGGCGCAAGCCTTTATCATCGGCGCAGATTTCATCGGAGATGATTCAGTTGCGCTGATCTTGGGAGATAATATTTACCATGGCCCTGGTTTGACTAAGCTTTTGCAAAAAGCTGCGCAAAAGGAGTCCGGTGCGACCGTTTTTGGTTACCAGGTTAAGGACCCTGAGCGTTTTGGAGTTGTCGAGTTTGATGAGCAGATGAACGCGATTTCCATTGAAGAGAAGCCAGAGCAGCCTCGTTCCAACTACGCGGTAACAGGTCTCTACTTCTATGATAATTCTGTAGTTGAAATTGCCAAGAATATCAAACCGAGTCCTCGAGGGGAGTTGGAAATCACGGATGTCAACAAGGCTTACTTGGATCGTGGGGATCTTTCAGTGGAATTGATGGGCCGTGGTTTTGCCTGGTTGGATACTGGAACACACGAGAGTTTGTTGGAAGCGGCACAGTATATTGAAACCGTTCAACGGATGCAAAATGTACAGGTTGCTAACCTTGAAGAAATTGCTTATCGTATGGGTTACATTAGCCGGGAACAAGTTTACCGTTTGGCCCAACCTCTTAAGAAAAATGAGTATGGTCAATACCTCTTGCGTTTGATTGGAGAAGAAAATGTCTGAGAACTTTTTTGGCAAAACATTAGCAGCTCGTCCCATTGAGGCTATTCCGGGCATGCTAGAATTTGATATTCCTGTTCATGGGGATAATCGTGGCTGGTTTAAAGAGAATTTCCAAAAAGAAAAAATGATCCCTCTTGGTTTTCCTGAGTCCTTTTTTGCGGAAGGAAAACTTCAAAATAATGTCAGCTTCTCAAGTAAAAATGTACTTCGTGGTTTGCATGCTGAACCATGGGATAAATACATTTCTGTAGCTGACGAAGGTCGTGTTTTGGGAGCCTGGGTGGACTTGCGTCAAGGCCCAAGTTTTGGAAATGTTTACCAAACCGAAATTGATGCTTCTAAAGGGATTTTTGTTCCTCGCGGTGTAGCCAATGGTTTCCAAGTTTTATCCGATAAGGTAGCCTATAGCTATTTGGTGAATGATTACTGGGCTTTGGAGTTGAAACCTAAATATGCCTTTGTGAATTATGCAGATCCTAGTCTTGGCATTCAATGGGCAGACTTGGATGCTGCGGAAGTAAGTGAAGCTGATGAGAATCATCCTCTATTGAAGGATGTGGCTCCATTAAATAAAGAGGATCTTTGATTGTTTGAGGCTTTTTTAGAGATTGCGAGACAACTAAATCTCTTAGGGATAACTCCTTTACTAATGGGTTCACTAGGTTTTGAGGTGCGAACTTCTAAAGACTGGCAAGCTGGTGATATCGATATCCATGTTCCTGGAGATTCTAGAGGTTGGGAAGCTCCAGATGAGGAGCGTCTCTACCATTGGGAAGAAATCGCGGAAATGATGGAGAACTTAGGCTATCGGTTAGTAGATATTCATGAGCATGAATTTCAGAGAGGTCATCTGTCAGTAGAGTATGGTGTTATGGATACCTTGCCAGAATTTGCAGGAATTTCATTAATAAGTTTGGAGAAGATCCATACAGACGGAGTTGTTTACTACCTACCCACGCTTGAACAATATCTAAAAATTTATCAAGCTTCCTCTAAAGATTCATACAGGGCAAATCGAAATAATCGGAAAGACTTTAAAAAGATCAGCTATTTACAAAAATATTTAAAAGCAGATAGGAGAAAGTGTGTCGACATTTAAAAATATTATTGTGACCGGTGGCGCAGGTTTTATCGGTTCAAACTTTGTACACTATGTTTATAACAATTTCCCAGGCGTACACATTACTGTTTTAGATAAATTGACCTACGCAGGGAATAAAGCAAACATCGAGTCCATTTTGGGAGACCGAGTGGAATTGGTTGTAGGGGATATTGCGGATGTAGAAGTCGTGGATCGCTTGGCTCAGGATGCGGATGCTATTGTCCATTATGCTGCAGAAAGTCATAATGATAACTCTCTCAATGATCCTCGTCCTTTCGTGGATACTAACTTTATTGGGACTTATACCCTTTTGGAAGCGGCTCGGAAGTACGACCTTCGTTTCCATCACGTATCTACAGATGAGGTTTATGGAGACCTTCCATTGCGGGAAGATCTCCCAGGCAAGGGCGAAGGCCCAGGTGAGAAGTTTACGGCGGAGACACCATACAACCCGTCTTCTCCCTATTCCTCAACCAAGGCTGCGTCGGACTTGATCGTTAAGGCTTGGGTACGTTCCTTTGGCGTAAAAGCGACTATTTCCAATTGCTCCAACAACTATGGACCCTATCAGCATATTGAGAAATTTATTCCGCGTCAAATCACCAATATTTTGAGTGGTATTCGCCCTAAATTGTATGGCGAAGGGAAGAATGTGCGCGACTGGATTCACACCAATGATCATTCCTCAGGTGTTTGGACGATTTTGACCAAAGGAAAAATTGGGGAGACCTATCTAATCGGGGCTGACGGTGAGAAAAACAATAAAGAGGTGCTGGAACTCATTTTGAAGGAACTGGGTCAAGCACCGGATGCCTACGACCATGTAACAGACCGTGCAGGCCATGATTTGCGTTATGCCATTGATGCTAGCAAGTTACGAGATGAATTGGGTTGGAAACCTGAATTCACAGACTTTGAGGCTGGTCTAAAAGAAACAATTGCCTGGTATAAAGAAAATGAAGATTGGTGGAAGGGCGAAAAAGAAGCTGTAGAAGCCAACTATGCTAAAACCCAGGAAGTAATTAAATAAGAGAACAAGAGGCGGAATGGTTTCATTCTTGCCTCTTGTGTCTATTTTGGAGGGTAAGATTCTGAAGAAAAAATGCTTAGGAATTCTGTTAGGGATTGCTGGAATTGGAATTGTAGTCGCTTTATATGACCGGATACAGATGAAAGAACGTCTGGAACGGGATCTCTACCCCGTTCAAACTGTTTTTCAAAAAGCAGGTTTAAAAGCAGAATCAGAGAAACGTTATACAAAAGCCGGGCAGGTGGCCTGGACAATCCACCTAGATCCGGATAAACTTCGAAAAAACGGCTACCGATTCCCATATGACAAGAGGGAGCAAGATTGGCTTGGGAGGATCTATCTTCCCAAAGAGACCCTTGAAGCGACTCTGGGACAAGATCTAAGCCATCAGGGAACCGAGGTGGAGATCAAGGCCAAGGCTACAGATCTCCAACAGATTTTAGCTGACAAGCGCTTGATTGCTCATGCCGGTGGAACCATGCGAGAGGCTGGATTCCTCTCGGCCTACAGTAATTCCCTGCAGGCATTGAAACAGAACTATTCCTTGGGGCATCGCATGTTTGAATTTGATCTCAATCTGACTCAGGATGGTCGGCTGGCAGCGGTTCATGATTGGGAAAGTGAAGCACCAACGAGTCAGGACTGGGAGCAGTCTAAGACACAGGATGCCAACAATATCCAGGCCCAATATACAACTCTTTTTTGGGAGGATATTCTCAAGCAAATGGAACTAAACCCGGATATGATTGTCGTGACAGATACCAAGGTTAAGGATCGGACACAAGAGGAAATTGAAGAGCAGTACCGCATTCTAGCTCAAGCTGTCGAAAAAATGGATCCGAGTTTGGGAGACCGGATTCTTGTCCAGCTTTATAAACCTGAGGACTATCAAATGTTGGAAGAAATGGGAACCTTTAAGAATTATATCCTAACCTTGTATGCTTCTGAGATGAAAGAAGAAGCCATCGTAAAAAGTCTGAAGGATAAGCCCCATATTTTAGCCGTGACGTTACCTCAAAAGGATGAACGCTTGACAGACTCACTGATTTCACAGATTCATGAATCGAATCGCTTGGTCTTCGTTCACACCGTAGATGGCTTTGCGACCTTATCGAAAATTCTTAACCGAGGTATTAACGGGGTTTATACCAATAATCTCCTGAGTAAGGATTTGGAGCTTTATCAAGAAGTTGTAGACTCTCAGAAATCATTTGATATCGAAGTTTATCAGAAGTAATCCGAGATTTTTGTGGGATATGGTATACTAGAAAAGAATGAACAGAAGAGGAGATCGAGATGACGATTTCAGTAATAGTTCCATGCTTTAACGAAGAAGAGGCCCTGCCCCTTTTTTACCAAGCTATGGAAAAAGTCCAGCCTCAGTTGGATCAGGAATTTGAATACATTTTTGTGAATGATGGTTCCCGAGATCAGACACTGGAAGTGCTTCGGGAATTGGCCGCTAAGGATTCTAAAGTGACCTATCTGTCCTTTTCTCGAAACTTTGGGAAGGAAGCCGCTCTTTATGCTGGGCTGCAGGAGGCCCGTGGGGAGCTCGTAACCGTGATGGATGTGGATCTTCAAGATCCACCGGAGTTGTTGGTGGAAATGGTTCAGCGCCTGGAGGCTGATCCAGACTTGGATTGTGTGGGAACGCGTCGGGTGACTCGAGATGGCGAACCACCGATTCGGTCCTTCTTTGCCCGCATGTTTTACCGTCTGATTAACCGGATTAGTCAAGTACAAATGGTTGACGGTGCCCGTGATTTCCGTCTGATGCGGCGGCAAATGGTGGATGCCATTCTAGATGTGACGGAGTACAATCGATTTTCCAAGGGGATTTTCTCTTGGGTTGGCTTTAAGACCGAATATTTGGAATACAAGAATGTGGAGCGCGTGGCAGGGGAGACAAGTTGGAATTTTTGGCAGCTCTTTCGTTACTCTTTAGAGGGGATTGTCAATTTTTCGGATGCACCTCTGGCAATCGCTTTTGTGGGTGGTGCCTTGTCCTGCTTGCTGGCTTTTGCCCTTGCCGGATTAGTGATTGTACGGACCCTTTTGTATGGGGATCCAACCGCAGGTTGGCCGTCGATGGTCTCCATTATCCTCTTTTTGGGAGGTTTTCAATTATTAACGATCGGAATTCTCGGGAAGTATATTGGTAAGATTTTTATGGAAACAAAAAATCGGCCAATTTATGTCATCAAGGAACGTTCAGAATAGAAAGGATATAGGATGATTCTCATTACAGGAGCGAAAGGTCAACTCGGTACGGAGTTGGTGCATTATTTAGATGAGCTTGGTCAGGACTATGTAGCCCTCGATGTGGCAGGAATGGACATTACCAAGCAGGAAGAAGTGGAGCGTGTTTTTGCGGAAGTGAAGCCAAGTTTGGTTTATCACTGTGCAGCCTATACAGCTGTGGATGCGGCAGAGGACGAAGGCAAGGAATTGGATTACGCGATCAATGTCATAGGGACAGAAAATGTAGCGCGTGCTGCCGAGGCCCATGGTGCAACCATGGTCTACATTTCCACAGACTATGTTTTCAATGGGGACAAACCTATTGGACAAGAATGGCAAGTCGATGATCCGGCAGACCCGCAAACGGAATATGGTCGAACAAAACGGATGGGAGAAGAGCTGGTCGAAAAAATCTCCAGCCGTTACTATATCATTCGGACTGCATGGGTCTTTGGAAATTATGGGAAAAACTTTGTCTTCACCATGCAGAACTTAGCTAAGAATCATCCGGTTCTAACAGTGGTGAATGACCAACACGGTCGTCCAACTTGGACCCGAACCCTCGCAGAATTTATGGTCCATCTGGCGGATAACCAGCATGAATATGGTTATTACCACCTGTCCAATGATGCAGCAGAAGATACAACCTGGTTTGATTTTGCGGCTGAAATTCTGAAAGACACGGATGTAGAAGTAAAACCGGTAGATTCTAGCCAGTTCCCAGCCAAGGCCAAACGTCCTTTCAACTCAACCATGAATTTGACAAAAGCCAAAGCGACTGGTTTTACCATTCCAACCTGGCAAGAAGCTCTCCAAGCTTTTTATAAGCAAGAAGTGAAATAAAGAACAAGAGAAGCCCAGATAAGTCGTTACAGAGTAGCGTGCTTGGTATTTTGGGAATCCGGTTTATATAGGATTTACAAATTATGAGGAGTGAGAGGAAGGAAGAGTTATGGCCATTTTAGTTTTAGGTGGAGCCGGGTATATCGGTTCTCATATGGTTGACCGTTTGATTTCCCAAGGGGACGAGCGTGTGGTCGTCGTGGATAATTTGGTGACAGGGCACCGAGCTGCTGTTCATCCGGATGCGGTATTCTATGAAGGTGACCTAGCTGATCAAGATTTCATGCGTCGGGTTTTCCAAGAAAATCCAGATATCGATGCTGTCATTCACTTTGCGGCCTATTCCTTGGTCGCTGAATCAATGGTAGAGCCGTTGAAGTATTTCGATAATAATACGGTAGGGATGGTTAAACTGTTGGAAGTTATGAATGAAGCGAACGTGAAATATATCGTCTTCTCTTCTACAGCCGCAACCTATGGGATACCAGAAGAACTTCCGATTCTGGAAACAACCCCACAAAAACCAATCAATCCGTATGGTGAAAGTAAGCTAATGATGGAAACCATTATGAAATGGGCCGATCAAGCTTATGGCATCAAATTTGTACCCTTGCGCTACTTCAATGTAGCCGGTGCTAAACCAGACGGATCCATTGGAGAGGACCATGGACCAGAGACTCACCTGCTTCCGATCGTCTTGCAAGTGGCACAGGGGGTTCGGGATAAAATCATGATTTTTGGAGATGATTACAACACTCCTGATGGAACAAATGTTCGGGACTATGTCCATCCCTTTGATTTAGCAGATGCCCATCTTTTAGCAGTTGAATACCTCCGTGCTGGCAATGAATCAGCTGCATTCAACTTAGGTTCCTCTACCGGTTTTTCAAACTTGGAAATTTTAGAAGCAGCCCGTAAAGTCACCGGTAAGGAAATTCCAGCCGAAATGGCGGATCGCCGACCTGGGGATCCAGATACCCTCATCGCTTCCTCAGATAAAGCGCGTGAGATTTTGGGCTGGAAACCGCAATTCGACAATATCGAAAAAATCATCGAAACCGCTTGGGCCTGGCATTCAAGCCATCCGAAGGGATACGATGATCGCGATTAGATTTTAATCGGAAAGTAGTAGGTGGGCAATGCCTGCCTTTTTTGCTTCTTCTTTAGGTTCCCTAAAGTCAAAATCAAAACACTATGATAGAATAATTATGATAAACTATTATCCAGTGATTGCCTTATATTCCACCAATTACGAATTAAGAGATAGTATTGAAGCTGAGTGCTATTGCACTAGGAGGAGAGGGCCTTGGTGGAAATTTTAGGTTATTTTAAAGATTATTTTTCTTATTCTATCCCCATAGGGGTTGGTCTGTTGTTTATTTTGATTTTATTTGGACTGCAATTTCGAGTTTGGTCTTTTGCATTTAGAATTTATAGAGAATCTTGTGCGACTTTGAAGGATGTGAATCAAGGATACCAGATGGATATAGAATCTTTGAGGTCAGAAAATCGGAGACTTCGAAAGGAAGTTCAATTGCTTTGCAGTAAAAGTGAGGAAAGAGGTGATTAGATGGTGTCATTCCATATTTTAGTTCTATTTGTTTTTTGCTACTTAATTTGGAAAGAATGGAATCAATTTTATCATTTTAAGCTGGATATGCGATTCTTAACACATGAAGAAATTCTGACATACTGTCTTTATCTCAGTCCCGATTTGGAGCGTAACTATCCTCATTTTTATCGAATAGTTTCCCCTTTTTCTACCGTTCATTTTCACCAATTATTAAACCATTCCGTTGAAACTGAAAAAGTCTCTTCATCTAAAAGTTTAGAGCTTAGAGAAGAAATGAACAGGATTCTTACAGAGGGGAGTAAGAAAGAAAAGGATCTTGTTTGTTGGTATTTGATGACTTGTAAATGGTTACAACTTACTGACTTTCACAAAAGAAGATCTGGCTTAAAGTTGCTTTCACATGATATTTCAGGAGATAGCAGACTTAAAAAAATTGATATTGATGTTGGTTTAACCCGCTTGGTGTCGATAAATCATTAATGGAAAAATATAGCTCTCAGTTTGAGGGCTTTTCCTCACGACAAACGCATGAAGAAAACTCCCTATTGAAAATTTTCAGTAATCGATAAATATTCGTAAAAACGACCTCTTAAGCCTATAATTAGCTTAGGAGGGCGTTTTTATGGATGTTATGATTTCATATTTAAAGTCTATTGAAGATAAGAGAGATAGTTGGAAAATTCGTCATACTCTTGTTGATATCGTTCTTCTTATTTTCTTTGCTCGCCTATCTGGAGCTGAGTTTTGGGAAGATATTGAAGATTTTGGGAAATGTTACGAACACAGTCTTCGTACGGTTTTATCCTTAGAAAACGGGATTCCATCACATGATACCATGCAGCGTGTCCTAGCGACTATAAATCCTAATGTTTTGATTAATCTCTCTATACTGTGGGCAACTGTGTTGGAAGAAGCTCAATTAAATAAAGGGAATTTTTCGACTTTTTCCAAGCGTTTAATTGCTATTGATGGAAAGACTATAAAAGGAAATACCAGTGCCAAGCAAAATCCTCTTCATATAGTGAGTGCTTATGCAACTGACTTGGGAGTTTGTTTTGGACAGGTGGTGACTAAAGAAAAATCTAATGAAATCACTGCCATCCCTGATTTATTAGATCACCTTTCAATTGAAGGGTGCATGATTACAATTGATGCTATTGGAACTCAAAAGGAAATAGCTGAAAAAATAATCAAACAGGGTGGCGATTTCTGCCTACCTGTCAAAGAAAATCAAAAAGGATTATTGGAAGATATTGTTGCTTGCTTTTCCTATGACCAAGAGTCTGTAGTAGATTATTATGAAACTATTGAAAAAGCTCATGGTCAAATCGAAACACGAAAGTATGAAGTTGTCCACGACAC
>NZ_JADPMS010000002.1:0-75698 GCF_015686645.1 Streptococcus sp. NLN76
CAAATTTTGTTTGAGTGTGTTAAGAAATCTTGATGTTGGTAAAGATATGAGTATGAGACGAAAGAAGTTCCATTTGAGTATGGTATTCGATAAATTTTTAAGAGTACTAATTTAAAAAAGATTCTAGCAGGGAATAAATCTACTAGAATCTTTCGTGCGTTTGTCGTGGCTTTTCCTCTTTTTAGTCGCGGGAAGTTGGGAAACATGGTATAATGTAGCAATGTAAACTAGGGGAAGGAGTGTCTGTATGCAGGATGTCTATATTATTGGCAGTCGTGGATTGCCGGCCAAATATGGTGGATTTGAGACCTTTGTGCAAGAATTGGTTACACGCAAGCAAGATTCTCGTATGGCTTATCATGTTGCTTGTTTGTCGGATGAAGAGTCTTACCAGCATTTTGATTTTCAAGGGACTGACTGTTTTACCATTTGTTCTCCTCAGTTAGGGCCTGCTCGGGTGATTGTTTATGATACCATGGCCTTGAACTATGCCCTGAAGTTGGCAGAAAAGAGTGGGAGTGAGAAGCCAGTCTTCTACATTTTAGGGAACACCATGGGGCCTTTGGTTCGGTTCTTTACAAACCGTATCCATCGTCTGGGTGGACGTTTGTTGATCAACCCTGATGGTTTGGAGTGGCGGCGCACCAAGTGGCCGAAGCCAGTTCGAGCTTACCTGAAGTTGGCAGAGCGGTCCATGACCAGAAATGCCGATTTGGTAGTGGCGGACAATCCCGGAATTGCTTCCTATTTGGAAGAAGCTTATGGTCAGCTTCCAGTAACCACCATTGCCTATGGTACGGATTTGGAACCCTCCCATTTAGCGACAGAGTCACCTGAGTTTCAGAGTTTTCTCCAAGACTGGAATCTTCTGGCGGGGGACTATTATTTGATTGTAGGTCGCTTCGTTGCGGAAAACAATTACGAGACCATGATTCGCGAATTTATGCAGAGCAAGACCCAGCGTCCGCTCGTTTTGGTCTGCAATTACCAAGGTTCCGCCTACTTTGAGACCTTGCGACAAAAGACCGGTTTTGACCAGGATTCCCGGATTCGTTTTGTGGGGACTGTCTATGACAGCGAACTCTTGAAAAAAATTCGCCAAGAAGCCTATGCCTATATCCATGGGCACGAAGTTGGTGGAACCAATCCGGGCCTCTTAGAAGCCCTGGCTCACAGTGATGTCAACCTTGTTTTGGGCGTTGATTTTAACCAAGTCGTGGCAGAGGAGACAGCTCTTTACTGGTCTAAGGAGTCGGGTGACTTATCTTCTCTTCTTGAAAAAATTGAAAAGAACCGTCCGAGTCAACTTGGTGAGGGTGCAAAAAAAAGAATGCGTGAGTTCTACTCATGGGAGAAGATTGTGGGCGACTATGAGGAGGTGTTCCGCTCATGACAGTCGCAATCTTACTTTCTACCTACAATGGAGAGCGTTATCTTGCTGAAATGCTGGATTCGATTTTAGCGCAAACCGTGCAAGATTGGCAACTCTTGATTCGAGATGATGGGTCTAGTGATGGCACCCATGAGATTATCCGTCGCTATCAGGCGCGTGATGAACGGATTCGCTGGATTAACCCAGATGTGCAAGAAAATTTAGGTGTGATTAGGAGTTTTTGGACACTTTTACAGGCAGAAAAAGCAGAGTACTATGCCTTCTCTGACCAAGACGATGTCTGGCTTCCTCAGAAACTTCAAATTCAGTTGGACGCCATGGGAGCCTTGGATCCCAGTCGAGGAGCCTTGGTCTACACAGACTTAAGTGTGGTGGATCATGAACTCCAGGTGATTGCACCTAGCATGATCAAATCCCAGTCTGATCACGCCAACACAACACTCTTAGCTGAATTGACGGAAAATACTGTTACGGGCGGAGTCACGTTGATCAATCAAACCCTTGCCCAAATGTGGACGGGCAGGGAAGAGCATGAACTGCTCATGCACGACTGGTATCTGGGACTCTTAGCTGCCAGCCAAGGCCAGTTGGCTTACGTGGACCTGGTCACCCAACTCTATCGCCAACACGACCAAAACGTTTTAGGTGCTCGAACCCTTCGAAAACGAATGACCAACTGGATTCGACCACAACTCCTCTTCCAAAAATACTGGAAGTTAATCCAAGACAGCCAAGAACAGGCTCGCAACCTACTCGTATTGCCGCTCGAGCCTCAAGACAGAGAACTGGTCGAGGATTTTGTTACGATTCTAGATCAAGGATTGATCGAACGAATTCGACGGATTTTTGGAAGAGGTCTCCGAAAAAACCGTTGGTTCCATACCCTCGTTTTTCGGACACTCATTATTACGAAATTATTTTACAAAAGGAGCAATCCATGAATCTGTTTCAGCAGAAAAACTGGATCTTGATGAAAGAACTCATCAAGACGGACTTTAAATTACGGTATCAGGGTAGTGTGATTGGATACTTGTGGTCCATTTTGAAACCTTTTTTGATGTTTACGATCATGTATGTTGTTTTCATTCGTTTCCTCCGTTTGGGAGGAGATGTCCCTCATTTTGCGGTGGCTCTTCTGTTAGCGAATGTTATTTGGTCATTTTTTGCAGAAGCAACCTCAATGGGAATGGTGTCCATTGTTTCCCGTGGAGATTTGATTCGTAAATTAAATTTCTCAAAAGAAATTATTGTTTTATCTGCAGTTGCAGGAGCAGGAATTAATTTCCTGATTAATTTAGCGGTTGTTTTTGTCTTTGCCTTGATTAACGGAGTTGGAATTTCTTGGAAAATTATCTTGGTTTTACCGATCTTTCTTGAATTAGGGCTGTTCGCGTCTGGTTTGGCCTTCCTTTTGTCAACAATTTTTGTGCGTTTTCGAGACTCTCTTCAAATTTGGGAGGTTGTTCTACAAGCTGGACTCTATGCAACACCGATTATTTATCCGATTAGTTTTGTGGCCAACCAAAATGAATTAGCTGCTAAAATTATGATGATGAACCCTATGGCGCAGATGATTCAAGATGCACGCTATCTTTTGATTGATACGGCTAACACGACCGTGTGGCAACTGGTCACAAATCCATTTTTAATTCTTATTCCATATTGCTTGCCTATTCTGATTTTTATTTTCGGCTATGGAATTTTTAAGAAAAATGCTAAGAAGTTTGCGGAGATTTTATAGTGAAAGAGAACAAAATTGCTGTTTCTGTTCAACATGTCAGTAAATATTTCCAACTACCAACAGAAGCAACCAACAGCTTAAGAATGAGTTTGATTAATCGTTTACGTGGAATCAAAGGCTACACAGAGCAACATGTCCTCAAAGATATCAATTTCGAAGTTGAGAAAGGCGATTTCTTTGGAATTCTAGGTCGAAATGGATCTGGTAAATCGACACTGTTAAAAATCATTTCTGAAATCTATCAGCCCGAGCAAGGTCAGGTTATCATCGATGGAAAACTGGTTTCCTTCATTGAATTAGGAGTAGGTTTTAATCCGGAATTAACTGGTCGTGAAAATGTCTACTTAAACGGTGCACTTCTCGGTTTTACTCAAAATCAAATTGACGATATGTATGATGAGATTGTTGATTTTGCGGAGCTCCGGGATTTCATGAATCAGAAACTCAAAAACTATTCGAGTGGAATGCAAGTACGCTTAGCCTTTTCGGTTGCCATCAAAGCGGATAGTGATATCCTCATCCTTGATGAGGTTTTGGCAGTCGGAGATGAGGCCTTTCAACGTAAATGTAATGACTATTTCATGGAACGTAAGCAGTCTGGAAAAACAACCATCCTAGTCACCCACGATATGGGAGCAGTTAAAAAATTCTGTAACAAAGCTGTCCTTATAGAAGATGGTCTTGTGAAAGCTTATGGGAATCCAGAGAATGTTGCAAATCAGTATAGTTATGATAATACTGCACCCTTACATCAAGAGAATGTTGAAAAACAAGTTCATGAAGAGGAACTAGTAGTTGAAAATTTTCAGCTTGATTTGCTTAGTCCAACTCAGATAAGTCCATCGGATGAAATTCATTTCCGGATTCAATACGATATCAAGCAAGAAATGGAGACCTACTTGGCTCTTTCTTTGACAGATATAGACAGAAATATTTGGATTTATAATGATAATTCCATGGATCTAAAAAAAGTTTCATCAGGGCATCAAGAAATTCATTATCGCTGTTCGTTACCATCTGTTAATAATTTGAAGTTGAAGTTAGAAGTCACGGTTAGAGATGCAGATGGTAAAATGCTTGCGTTTTCTGATGCTACTCAGACGCCGATTATCATGGTCCAGCGTACAGATATTGCAGCGGATGATTTTTCTGCCCTAGATTCGGCTAGTGGCTTAATTCAACGAAATGGTACCTGGACCTTCCATTAATGGAGTTAGCTATGACACAGCCAGTTGTTTCAATTATATGTACAGTTTATAACAAGGCCCCTTGGATTGAAAAAACATTAACAAGTTTTTTGGAGCAAAAAACAAGTTTTACTTTTGAAGTCTTAGTAATAGATGATGCTTCCACAGATTCTTCATGGGAATTGATTCAAAAATTTCAATTCCAGAATAAAAAAAATATTCGCATTTTTTCTAACTCCGTAAATCAAGGGATTGCCAGAACCTGGGTTGAAATTTGTTCTAAAGCAAATGGTAAATACATTGCACGGTGTGATGGTGATGATTTTTGGTTGGATCCCTATAAGTTACAGAAGCAAGTGGATTTATTAGAAAGTAATCCAGATTCGTCTTGGTCAAATTCTGATTTTGATATCTATGATGATAAAGGAGAATTTGTGAGTTCTGCAGGATTTGAATCGGGAGCTATTCCATTTGCGGATACTTATGAAAAAATGCTGGCTACTAAAGGTTTTACAATGGCTTCAACCTGGTTGGTGGAACGGGATTTACTATTGGAAATAAATGAAGGTTTAGATTTAGCCACTGCGGATGATACCTTTAATCTACAACTGGAATTATTCCAACGGACTAAACTTAGTTATTTGCCTGAAGCAACTGTAGCTTATGTTATCAATACTGGATCAGATTCTAGACCAATCTCGTTTGAACATCAAAGAGCAAGATTTGAGAAGTTACTTCAAACGCAAAAAGAGTTTGTGAGAAGATACCCTGAAAATATCACTGAAAATTTTGTGGATATTCTTTTGGAAAGAAATAATGAGTTTGAGTTGGCTTTAAGTTGTGCTTCCGCTGGACTTGAAGGAATTGGCTTTGAATCTGTAAAGGTATATTTTTCAGACGATATTTCTGGATTCTCGGAAGAGAATAGTAAATCTTTTGCGTTGAAAGAAGAGGCTGCTTTAGAAATTGATTTACCAGTAGGTTGTCGAAGGATACGGATTGATCTTTCAGAACGACCTAGTTTTTATGATAAGGTATCTGTAGAATTGTCCGATGGGCTAGTAATAGAGCCAAGTTGGACTAATGGAATTTCCTATGAAGATGGCTTCTTTTTTATAAATTCAGATCCACAACTGATTTACGACCTTCCAAGTAAGGAAGACTCTCAAGTATTCAAGCTTTATTACAAAGGTAGTCAGATTAATAGAGTGAGCTCACCAGATTATTTAGTGAAAAGATTACTAGAAAATTTAATGGAAAGTCAGAGAGAGTTGAGGCTTGTAGAAGAGAATTTCAACAAACTTGAGACAGAGATTGCAATAATAAAAAATTCAAGGCGATGGAAAATTCCGACTGCCGTGATAAATTTTTTCAGGAGAAAGAAATGAATCGACTCTTACTTTATGTCCATTTTAATAAATTTGGATATATTAGTCCCCATGTCTTATTTCAATTAGACCAGATGCGTCCATTGTACTCTAAGGTTTTATTTATTTCTAATAGTGCTTTACCCGATAATTATCATGAGCAGTTAGAAGTGTCGGGACTAGTGGATGAGGTTGTCAGTCGTGAGAATAGTGGCTTTGATTTTGCGGCTTGGCGCGATGGGATGAAAGAAATCGGTTGGTCCGAAGTGACAAAGTTTGATTCTGTCACTTTAATGAATGATACATGTTTTGGTCCAATTTGGGATTTTCAACAATCATTTTTGAAGATGGAGGCAGATAACCAAGTTGATTTTTGGGGCTTGACCAATTTTAGAGCAACCAAGGAATTTCCTGAACATCTACAAAGTTATTTTCTTACCTTTAAGAAGACAGTTTTATATGATAATAGTTTTGTAGATTTTTGGAAAAATATTCAAGATTATCAAAACGTTCAAGATGTGATTGATAACTACGAATCACGTGTTACAACTTTTTTTCTTGAAAATGGGTTTCAATATAAAGCCTTGTTTGATACAACCCTGGAATCTACTGAGGGGATGTTACACCCTGATTTTACCTATTATAACCCACGTCGTATTCTAGAGGTTAAGTTACCTTTTTTAAAGGTTAAAACCTTGGATGCCAATCAGTCGATTGCACCATATCTTTTAGATACAATTAAAACCTACAGTAACTATCCGATTGAGCTGATGGTTTACCATATGTCTATGGTTAATCAGCCCGATAGTCCTTATCTACTTGGGCAAAAATATCTTTCAAATGAAAAGACAGAATTTAAATCACTTCAAGGAAAAGTAGCAATCCATCTCCATGTATTTTATACAGATTTGTTACAAGAATTTCTAGATGTATTTGAAAACTTTACTTTTGACTTTGACCTTTATATAACAACGGATACCGTTGAGAAAAAAGAAGAGATTTTGACTATTTCTGGACATAGAAGTGACTTGGAAGTGTATATAACGGGCAATAGAGGACGCGATCTCTTACCAATGCTACTATTAAAGGACCAATTGGCTAAATACGATTATGTTGGCCACTTCCATACAAAAAAATCCAAAGAAGCGGATTTTTGGGCGGGTGAATCTTGGCGTCGTGAACTGATTCAAATGTTAGTAGAGCCATCGGCGTCTATTTTGACTCAGTTTGAAAATAATCCATTTTTAGGTTTAGTAATTGCGGATATTCCAAGTTTTTTCCGATATAACCGAATCGTAACAGCTTGGAATGAACACCAGATGGCTGATGCAATGAATACATTATGGATGGAAATGGGTTTGTCCAAGTCGATTGATTTTGCCAAAATGGACACCTTTGTTATGAGTTATGGAAGCTTTGTTTGGTTCCGCTATGATGCACTTAACCCCCTGTTTGATCTAGAACTCTCCTCCGAGGAAGTACCCGAAGAACCACTACCTCAAAACTCAATTCTGCATGCAATGGAACGTCTATTGGTTTATGTTGCATGGAACCAGGGCTATGATTTCCGAATAGCACCTAGCCCTCGTTTGATAACGCCTTTTGTAGACAATAAACAATTAAATTTAAATGGTGACCTACATCCACCTACTTTTGTTGATTTTAACTATATGGGTGGCATTCGGGGAGCCTTGAAGTATATTGTGATTGGTCCTGGAAGGGCAATCAAATACATCTTTAAACGATTGGTGGCCAAACATTCATGAATGAAATCCTAGAATCTTTATCCCAACGCTTGCTTGAATATAAAAAGCTGTGCATTGCGAAATATAGAATATTAAAAGAAGATTTAGTAGAATTAACGACTGAAGCACCAGATAGGTTATTGCACAAGACCAAGAATTCAATCACAGAAGAAGTGGAGAGAGTTAGTTTTCGTTTTCGAGAATTTGATTGGGCTCGATATAGTTTTGAAGCAATCTATGTTCTTTTGATGTTGGGACTGTCTATAGTTCTTCTTACGAACTATTTTCTTGGACAAATTCCTAACTTTCTAGGAATGACTACGGAATTGGTCATGTGGTTTTATCTCTTTATAGTTCTGTTTGCAGGACTTTTAACACTTCCTTTTGCGAGGTTTAGAACATTTTTTCCGATTGCAATAGGTTATGTTATCTATTTCCCGCTATTATTTCTCTTAGAATGGTCACGACAATTGAATAATCCTGATTTTCAAGTAGATCAATTGTTTAAAATTCATCCCTTGATTCAAGTTCATTTCTACAGTTTGTTAATAATTTTGAGCATTTCTTTTGCTTTACGCTTGGTTCAAAGCGAATTCTATGTTTTTAAGAGATTTGAAGACACTGGATTATACCGAGCAAGACGATCTATTTGGACTATGGCCTCAATGGCGCCATTGATGGTGACAAATCCCTTATTTATTGAGTTTGTGTCGGGAAGGGTAGCTGAATTTGCTGATAAAAATCAATTTGATCTATATCTTGAATATATAACAGGTCAAAGTCTACTTTGGTTTTCAATAGGTTTTATTCTCTTTGCAAGTTTTTACAATAGTCTAAGGGAAATTGGTTTGCACCATTTTGGAAGAGCAAATGCAATTTTTTCTAGTTTTGTTTTTGCTGTCATTTTTAATTTGCTATTTCAGGCAGGTGTGATACAAGAAGGAGATGTCGTTGGGAAATTTATTTTACCAATGGCAACCCTCTTTCAAATTATTGCTATCTTTTCAGTTTGTTTATTGGTTTATGTGATCTTAAATCGATATCTATATGCAAGTCTACTTATTTTTATTACAGGAATGGGATTTGCAATTGTTAACAGTATTAAGAATCAATATAGACAAGAACCGTTGATTCCGACAGATTTTATTTGGATTAAGGAACCCCAGCTTTTTGTGTCATTTGTTGATCTTGCATTGTTTCTAACTATCTTAATCATCGTGACTGTCCTTTTTTATGTGGCTTGGAATATTCAGATTATCATGCCTAGTAAACGCATATTTGCTAAGTGGGATATTCGCCTCGTTCTTTTACTAGCATTTTTGGGATTAATACAGATCACGAATCAAACTTTTCAAAATGAAGAAAAAGGGAAGGTACCAAATAATGTTCCAGTGCTAAGTGTACTTCATAACTGGGTCGATGTGACTTGGAAGGGACTTTCAATTAATGCAAGCTATAAATCTTTAGCTTATGTTTGGAGTCGACAATTAACTCAAGTAGTTATGGAAATGCCAGAAAATTATAATCAGGAACAGATTGAAACTATACTCTCTAAGTATCGTGCGAAAGCTGATGATATTAATAAAAATAGGGAAAACTCGATAAGGAATCAAACCGTAATCTATATTTTGAGTGAAAGTTTCTCTGATCCAAGAAGAATTTCAAGTAATCAGATTTCTCAGAACCCAATTCCAGAGATTGAAAGGATAAAAACTGAGACAACTAGTGGATTAATGCGAAGTGATGGTTATGGTGGTGGAACTGCGAATATGGAATTCCAATCACTAACAGGTTTACCTTTCTATAATTATTCTGGTTCAACATCGAATCTCTACGTAGAGGTTGTTCCAAATATGCAGTATTTGCCATCTATTTCACGATCGTTTGATGGTAAAGATAGTTATGTAATTCATCCCTCAGGTGCAAATAACTACAATCGTATCAATATATACAAAGATTTAGGATTTGAAAACCTTTATTTCTCTAGCGAGAGTCCACAGAAAATAACGGATATGAGCTTAGAAGGTGTCAATATTAGTGATCGTTCAGTTTATAATGAAGTTCTTTCAAAAATTAAACCAGAGAGAAATCAATTTTTCTCAGTTATCACGATGCAAAACCATGTTCCATGGTCTTCAGGTCAACCGGTTGAATTAGTTGGAACTAATACTCTATTGAATGAACAACAAAACGCTGATTTAACAAGTTATTCACGACTTTTATATCACACTGATACTGCTACTAAAGAATTTTTGGAGAAGTTAAAGATGATTGATAAAGAAATTACGGTTGTTTTCTATGGTGATCATCTTCCAGGTTTTTATCCCTTATCTGTCTTTAAAGACCAGCAAAATTTACAATTTGAAACGGATTATTTTATTTGGTCCAACAAAAATGAATCTAAAGCAGAGCATTCTTTGATTAATTCGAGTGATTTTGGAGCGGCTTTGTTGGAAAAAACTAACTCAAGAGTTTCACCATACTATGCCTTGTTAGATGAGGTTTTAAAGGGACGTCAATTATCTGCTGAGGGTCAATTTAATAGAGACAGTGAAGCAGAGAGAGATTTAGCAATGATACAGTATGATATTACTTCAGGAAAAGGTTTTAGCAAACAAACTCCGATTTTCTTTGAAGTTCCATAGATTTTACCACCATTTGTGAGTGATGAAGATAAGATAGGAGTGAAGAATGACAGAAAAAGTTGCAGTTTTATTACCAGCCTATAATGAAGAGATGACTATTGTAAAGGTAATTGAAGATTTTAGAAAATCTTTACCTCATGCTGATATATACGTTTATGACAATAACTCTAGTGACCAAACCAACGAGTTGGCTAAAAATGCAGGAGCAATCGTGAGATTTGAACCAAGACAGGGAAAAGGAAATGTAGTTCGGTCTATGTTTAGAGAAATTGAGGCTGACTACTACATCATGGCAGATGCAGATGATACCTATCCAGCTGTCGAAGTAGAAAAATTGTTAGAACCTTTAAGAACTGGTATGGCTGATATGACAATTGGTGATCGGCTGTCTAATGGAACCTACGAGAAGGAAAATAAGCGTGGTTTTCATGGCTTTGGGAATAATCTTGTAAAATGGCTGATTAATCGATTGTATAAAGGAAGTTACAATGATATCATGACTGGATATAGGGGATTTAACAAATTATTTGTGAAAACTTTTCCAGTATTGTCACCAGGTTTTGAAATTGAAACGGAATTATCTATCCATTCTTTAGATAAGAGATTTAAACTCGTTGAAGTACCAATCACATATAAAGATAGGCCTGAAGGAAGTGAATCTAAATTGAGTACATTTTCTGACGGATTTAAGGTTTTAAAAATGATTTTTAATCTCTTTAAAGATTACAAGCCTCTGATATTCTTCAGTATTTTGACGGTACTGTTCTTTGTGCTAGGTCTATTTGTCGGGTTGCCAGTCATTACTGAATTCGCAAATACAGGTTTTATTGATAAACTTCCTTCAGCTGTCTTAGCAACAGGCTTGATGATACTCGCTGCATTGTCATTTGTAGCCGGTTTCATTTTAGATACGGTTGTTAGACAAAATCGTATGCAATATGAATTGAAAGTTTATGAGTATTATGCAAGAAACAAAAAGTAATCGAAAATCTGGATGTTTAGACTATCTGAGACTGCTTGGAGATATGATCTTAAAATACCGTTATCTCATCGCGTCGTTATTGTTTGTATTAGGAGTTTCTTTGAATCTTCATGGTAGTTCTATAAGCAATTGGAATAATTATGGAATTAGTGAGACAAGAAATCATACTAAAGGTGAAACAGTAAATGATCTGGATGGAAATGCTGAAGAAGTTGATGTTCAAAACAATTTGACGAATTGGATTTCATTTCCTCCGCGTTCAGACGGAACCATAGCAGGTGTTCCGAGAATGATTCGTTCTGATGAATGGTTAGTCCAGACCCCGTTTTATTTAGCCCAAGCTAATAGTGGTAATAAATTAGTTAATCCAAATTATGCCATTTCTGGACAAAATATGATTGTTGCGTATAACTCACCAGTTTGGCATATCTCTGTTCTTGGTAAGCCTTTTAACTGGGGATTTCTGTTTTTTGGTGCGTCAACGGGTTTGTCATGGTATTGGTGCTTTAAAATACTTGCTATGTTACTGTTGGCGTATGAATTTTCCATGATTTTGACTCGAAAAAACAAGTTCCTTTCTAGCGTAGGTGCTTTTTGGATTACCTATACACCAGCCATTCAATGGTGGTTTATGCAGCATCTAGGAGATGTTGTCTTTTATTCACTACTGATGATGGTAAGTTTTTATCATTATTTTCATCAGGATAAAAAGTGGATGAAAATATTAATGGCTATTTTTTTAGCTAGCGCCATGATTGGATTTGTTTTAGTGATTTATCCCGCTTTTCAAATTCCATTTGCTTATTTGGTTGGTATTTTCTTTTTGATTGAATTCATAGGAGCGATTAAAGCAAAAAAAATACACATTTTTGATTCGGTCTTGATGAGTATCACTTTAATTGCGTCAGTTTCAGTAATTGGATACAGTCTATGGGTAAGTAGAGAGGCTTTAGCTCTGACATTAAATACAGTCTACCCTGGTAGTCGCTTAAGTGTAGGAGGAGATGGAGCAGTAGCACAATTAATTGGATTTCTTCAGAATGTTCTCCTGCCTTTTAGAATTCCGAATTATGAGAATCAAGTTGAACTGTCTACTAGTTTTCAATTTGTACCATTTTTCATTTTGACGATGCCATTTGTGTTGAAAAAAGGTAAGTTACTTGAAAATAGTTTTGGTATTGGACTTGTTATTCTCGCTACGCTATTAGCGATGTATTCATTTGTAGAAATCCCGACAATTATTTCAAAGCTAACATTATTTAGTTTTGTCACATCAAGTCGTGCTTGGCAAGCTGCGGCTGTTATCGGAGTATTTGCTAGTCTTTGGTTTATTGGATTTTTATGGAGAGAAAAAAATAGTAAGGTTTCTTATTTGTTTTTTGGAATGTTGCCAGCATTGTCCCTATTCTCCTTTTTAATTATTAATGGATACTTAGATATTCATTACATTAGCAGAACAACACAATTGGGTATCCTAGCCGCGTTTAGCCTCGCCTATATTTTGTTTATTTTAAGAAAAAAGATTGCAGTATTACCTTTGTTTGGACTTATTTTACTGTCGGGAATGACAGTAAATCCTGTTGTTAAAGGATTGGATGTCATTGAGAATAAAGCAATCTCATTGGAGATTAGTAAAATCAAAAGTGTTGATAATGATGCTACTTGGATGACAGAGAATGGTTATTATTATCAATTGCCTCAAATGCTTGGAGTAAAATCGATAGATGGTGTTCGTTTTTATCCAGATGTAAAATTGATGAAAATCCTTGATCCAGAGTCAAAAATGGAGAAGCAATGGAATAGATATTCACATATGCGTTATCTACTAACCGATAGTGAGACTACAATGGAGAATACTTCACCTGACGTTTTAAATATTAGTTTGTCAGTTAATGATTTAAAAAAATTAAAAGTCAGATACATCGTAAGTAATCGAGATCTATCCGAATTGTTTGGAGATAACAGATTTAAACAATTATATGGTCCAGATTTAGATGGTAATAGGATTTATGAAGTTTTAAATTCACAAACAGAATAGTAGAATCGAAAAAACTCTAACTCTTTGTGTGTTTTAATAGCACCTTCAAAGTTGGAGTTTTTATCGTCTTGTATGATATAGAGAATAAATATTTTTAAGGACAAAATCTATGCACCCATCTCCCTCTTTAACAATCGGCAGTCCTCATTTCCATGCTGAATGGACTCAAAAACGACAACTCCTGACTCCTCAGGAGCTGCTAACTTGGATTATGTCTCTTCTTCAAATGCCTGAGGACCTTACGGAAGATCCGCAAGAATTGCAGCGCTTACTGGCTTGTTTTGACCCAGATCTAGCACCACATGATCGATTTTGGAAGGACCTAGTCAAGCTGGTGCAGCAAGCATTTCCTAAAAATACTTTGGATCAACCGGGGCTTCTCAATCGGCAGGTTCACCAGCTCCGCTATCTGATTTCGATTCAGCAAGCGCAGTATGTTCGGAATCATTTTCGTGAGTCGGGGATGACGGACCGGGAGGCTTTGGCGCGTTATCTAAAAGGGCGGTGCTACACCTTATGGGACAGTGGTCGTTTGCATCAGAAGCTTTCTTTGGTTGAAGGTAGAAGGGTTTATCCTGACAATCAGGCAAGTGTGAATCTAAAGGTTCTCTACCATCAACGGGTTGAGCTTATATTAGACAGCCAAGGACGGTTCCTGAATATCCTGGATCCAGAAGGAATGTCGGAGGCTGGGACTATCAATGGAGCTAGTTTTAATTACGGTGGTTTCTGTCGTCATAGGGATTTGGATATTGCCCCTATAGGTCGGCATGATCCTCGCTTTCGACGAAAAAAACTAAGAGGCTTCCGCTCGCCTACGAAGGAGAGATGGGGTACGGATAGCAATTCATTTTGGTCTGCCCATGGACCATATTCCCAATCTGGTCAATCTTTGGCAAGTTTGGTTAAGAGAAGTGCTCGTGATTTTCGTCGTTTGGTGCGGAAGAGTTAGGTATGAATAGATTATAAGACGGGTTGTGTACTGTGATTAACTGTTGACAAATAGAGAGTTAAAAAGTACAGTAATTTTAAAGAATAAATAAAAAAATATTTGTGGACTAGTGGATATGGTCTGCACCCGCCTGTGGGCTCTGTACACAGTACGAACTGTTTGTTGAGAAAAAGAATAGCAGGACTGCCGATCCTTGAGGAATAGATAGGGCATATCTAGCGTGAGGTGAAACTCAATATGTGTAAGAGAAGTAAGCTCCTGCTTCCTTTTCTTTTTTAGGAGAGGAATTGCATGACATATCCACAAGAGAAAGCAGTTTCTCAACGAAATTGCTTTAGATATCTGTAGTCGAAATTTGAAATTTCAAGTTGTACACTGTTTTAGATACATACACCCTTTTTAATGTTTTTATGGTATATTAGAGTAGTAGGGGGTGGAGCATATGACTTTAGATGTTAACCAAGAAAATATGACGATTATGGGAGTAGTTTTTGAAAATCGATTGATTTTTAAGAGTGTTTGGTACGCTCTAAGTACAAATATGATTGAAGGCTGGCAGCCAACTGTTGAGGATGTTGAACTTTTAAGAGATGAAGCGATAGCATTGGGAGTGGCTTGATGGCTCGGAAAATTTATGAAGAGTATAGCTATATTGATTTGGATAACTACTATGTTTATCCAAACTCATCGGTTCTTCGTAATAAGTTTCATGAACAAGATAAAGCAAAAGCCCAGGAACTTGAATTTCGTTTGGTCGCAAGTAAAACTATAAAATTATTTGGAAACCCTATAGAAGTGCATAGTGTATCAGATATTTTGGCGATTCATCAATTTCTTTTCGGTGAAATGTATGAGTGGGCTGGTCAATACCGTTGCGTTAATATTTCAAAGAGTGGTAAAGCTTTCCTACCTATTCAATCGTTCGATATGGCAGAAAAGTTTTTAAATCGTCTAATTACGAATTATTTGAATAATTCAGGTAGCAGAGAAGTTATTTGTAGAGATCTTGTGGAAATATTAGATAATCTTAATTATTTCCACCCTTTTCGTGAAGGAAATGGTCGAACGCAACGTGAAGTGATTCGTTCATTGGCTTGAATGAAGGGATACGAATGCGAAATTTCAATTGGTGTGGATGATGACGTTTATAACTTGTACATGGATGGTACAGTATACAGTGATAAGAAAAAACTAGAGAAATTATTTGATAAAATATTACTCAAGTTATGAGAGCAAGTTTTCTAATTCTTTCCTAAGAAAAGAAAGGCCAGGTAGGGAAGAAAAATGAAATTTTTCTTAACATGAGAGTAATTAGGTCTCAATTTCTTTTTCTTAGGTGATATCTTAGTGGCTTGTCAACGTTTGGTAGTTTTACACAATGCCATTTCAACTAGATTTTGTTTTTTTTCAAATCTCTAGTACAATAATAGTTATAGAACCGCCCACAACTCTTTGAAGTACAGGGCGGACATTTTTTACCGAAGTAACAATAACATTCGAAAGGTGCTCGTATGCTCTCATATCCCCATAACCGCATTGTCAAGGCAGGGCGGTATTTGAATTTTCTCAAGAATGATCCTCTGAATCAGATGCCGATTTTGCGCTATGACAAGAAGCGCAAGGGGCTGACGTTTGTGATTGTGTTTCAACTGGCAGACTCAGTTCAGATTCTGAATCGATCCGAGAATGGCTATTCCTCTCGTTTGGAGAGGATTCGTTTTTTTGATGAAAAATCCATACAGGCGGGGCTGAATTTAGTACCAACGGTGGCGCGTGAATCTGCTCAAGTTTTACAGGTTCCTGGGAAGGAAAAAGGCTATCGTGATTGGATTCGCTACTACCAGCCTCAAGAGCTAGTAGTTTTAGTAGGGGGCCAGGAAATTCCTGTAAATAGTTACAATCCCTTCCGTGATGCCCGAACTTGGGATGGAGGAGATGTTAGCCAAGCTGATTTTGAATACCAAGATTATGAAGGAATTCAAGACTTTCGCCCTTTTTGGCCGCAAAGGGAGTCTGAGCCCTTGGTTTGTCGATTGACAGATGCCGGTGCAGACTTGTTGCTAATGGGTTGGTATTATCATGGACCGCAACTAAAGATCTCTTGGCGACCAGACAGGACTGGTGCTCGTTGGCGGTCATCATTGGTTGCCGTGGATCGGAAAACAGGACGAACCTTTTTTCAAGGCAATCTGCTCCAGGTTGAAAGGGCATCAGTTCCTATCTTTTTCGACAAATTGGAAATAAAGAATCATAGAGGATCGGAACTGTCAGCCTTGTATCAGGAAATTGAGCAGCAAGTACGCGCAGCAACTTTAAAGGAGAGGGGATGAAGCTCCAAATCTGTTTGAATAAAAGAAAAAGCAGTCTCTTAACGAAACCGCTTTAGATATCTGTTGCCAAAATTTGAAAGTTGAAGTAAATTCATAGTATCGCACGACAAACGCATGAGAGATTTTTAGCGAGAAAATAGAGTTTTCTGTATTTCAATGTTCAGGATTTTCACAATAAAAAATAATCCTTTTTGGAATCTTCTATAGGAGAATCGCTAAAGTTACTAAATTTAAACTGTGTTATAATTCGGAAATTACTGTTTCATGCGTTTGTCGTGATAGTATCGACAAATTTTTGCTTTTCACAAGACTATCTGCTATACTTGTTATGAAAGAGGTTGAGCTGGAACTCAACCTCAAGTAGACCGTTTTAAAGACGGTACGAATGAATGTCGACAGTTAGCCGCTAATCACTCGGTCAAGTTTCTAGCGGTTGGCTGTCATTTTTTATTTTTGTCGTTAATGAACATCAAAATAATTGACAAGAGTTCGAGAATTAACATCCCGAAAAGAAGCATAAGCTCTAAAGCTGCTTCCACTGCCATGACGGTGGTCCTTTCTAGGTGGTTGTGCATAGGCAATACCTCCAAAATCAGATTTCCGTCCCGCTTTGTAACTTTCTACTTTCTCAGTATACTACTTTTTATTCTTAAAATGTTATACAATTATTCAAATAATGTCCCCTACAGGAATCGAACCTGTAATGACTCCTTAGGAGGGAGTTGTTATATCCATTTAACTAAGGGAACAACATAAAAGGAGCCGAGGCTCCTTTTTCAATCCTCTTAACGACGGATTTCTTTGATACGTGCAGCTTTTCCTTGTAGAGCACGTAGGTAGTACAATTTCGCACGACGTACTTTACCGTAGCGTACAACTTCGATTTTTTCAACACGTGGAGTGTGAAGTGGGAAGATACGCTCAACACCGACACCGTTAGAGATTTTACGAACAGTGTAGTTTTCAGAGATTCCTTGACCTTTACGAGCGATAACAACTCCTTCGAAGAGCTGAACACGTTCGCGGTTTCCTTCGACAACTTTCGCGTGAACGCGGACAGTGTCACCAGGGCGGAACTCAGGGATATCAGTACGTAGTTGACCTTCAGTCAAGCTTTGAATTAATGGATTCATTTTTTCTCCTATCTTGCTAATCATGTACGCCAAGGTGCAGCGGATTAGCCGTTTATTTTTGCGTGTCCATCACACACAGGTATATCTTATCAGTTTTTTTAAAAAAAGTAAAGGAAAATACGGCTAACTTGAAGATTTTTTTATCTTTGGTATACTATTACTAATTATTTATAAAAAGGAGAAGAGACGATGGGTCTTTTAGTAGATGGAAAATGGGTGGACCAATGGTATGATACCAAATCCACAGGTGGTAAATTTGTGCGCACCGTGACTCAGTTTCGGAACTGGATCACACCTGACGGTGAACCCGGGCCGACTGGTGAAGGGGGCTTTAAAGCAGAGTCAGGGCGCTATCATCTTTATATATCTCTAGCCTGTCCTTGGGCAAGTCGAACTTTGATTATGCGAAAGCTGAAAGGCTTGGAAGAGCACATCTCGCTGTCTATTGTGAATCCGTATATGTTAGAAAATGGCTGGACTTTTGCGGAAGGTCCAGGTGTGATTGCGGATAGTATCTTTAACAGCGATTATCTTTACCAAGTTTACCTAAAAGCTGATCCTCAGTACACCGGTCGTGTTACCGTTCCAGTTTTGTGGGATAAGAAAACCAACACCATCGTCAGCAATGAATCAGCTGAGATTATGCGGATGTTTAATTCGGCCTTTAATGATTTGACTGGAAATCAGGAGGATTATTACCCGCAAGAATTACAGGAAGCCATTGATGAAATGAATGACTTTGTTTATCCAAACATTAATAACGGAGTTTATAAAGCCGGGTTCTCAACCAGTCAAAAGGTTTACGAGGAAGAAGTAGCCAATGTTTTTGCGGCCTTGGATAAACTAGAAGCTCACTTGGACACTCAGGATTATCTGGTTGGCAATCGTCTAACAGAAGCAGATATTCGATTGTTTACAACCTTAGTGCGTTTTGATCCTGTTTACTTTGGCCATTTTAAATGCAATATCAAAGCCTTAGTGGATTACCCAAATCTCTGGGATTACACCAAACGGCTTTTTAACCATCAGGGAATTTCAGAAACTGTTGACTTTGACCATATCAAAGAACATTATTATGGCAGCCATAAAACAATTAACCCAACAGGTATTGTTCCAGTCGGACCTAACTTGGATTGGAGTTTATAAATTCTAAAAACCTTGGAATTCGCTGATTCCAAGGTTTTTAAAATGGTTGCAGGGGTTGGGACTATTTTTGGTATAATGAAGAAAATGAAAGTTGGAGAACTTGGTTACCCAGTTCGGATTTTTAAAGGAGAGATGGATGATTAAATTATTAGCGATTGATATGGATGGAACCCTATTAGATGAAGACAAAACATTGCGTCCGGAGACCATCGCAGACTTAGACAAGGCACGTGAAGCAGGAGTTCTGCCAGTTATTTGTACAGGACGTCCCTTATCCGGTGTTCTTCCTTATCTAAAGGAACTTGGATGGGAAGGTAAAGATGGCTACATGATTATTAATAATGGTGCAACTATTCACAGTACCAAAGACCTATCGATTCATTCCTGGTCTGGCTTATCCGAAGAGGAACTAATCTTGCTAGATAAGATTTCACAAGAATCAACAGCACAACTGACGGTTTTTGATGAGCGAGACTATTTGGTGGTCGGTGAAGATGCTGGTCATTTGGTCACGATGGATGCAGGTTTGGTCTTCTCTAAACCCAAACGGGTAGAGTTGGATCAATTGCTGGTTAATCAAGACAAGATTTTCCAAGCCATGTATTTGGATGAGAAAGACGCCTTGGATCGATTCGAAGAAAAGTACGGTGTGGAATTAGCACAGCACTTTGAAGTCGTTCGTTCTCAAGAGTATATCTATGAATGCCTACCGAAAGGAATCAATAAAGCGACGGGTCTTTCATACCTAGCTCAGGATTTAGGCTTTAGCAATGATCAGGTCATGGCCATTGGTGATGCTAATAATGATTTGGAAATGTTGGCCTATGCAGGCTGGTCCGTGGCTATGGGAAATGCCAATGAAGCTGTCAAAAAGGTTGCCAAATTCCAAACTGGATCTCACACTGAAAACGGTGTTGGACAAGCGATTCGAGAGATTCTTTTGCCTGCTATTCAGAATTAAGCACAAGTTTAACAAATAAAAACTGAACAGTTTTTTGACGGGGCAACGTTGCGACGGGGCCCTATTTTTTTGACATTTAATCGAAAAATATCTCTTGCCTTCCTGAACAGATTTTGGTATACTTATTGAGTTGCCACCCTTAGTGTAATGGATATCACGTAAGATTCCGGTTCTTGAGATGGGAGTTCGATTCTCTCAGGGTGGATGAAATAACGTTTAAAAAGCCTGTCGTTACAGGCTTTTTAATTTTCTCGCCCCAAATTCGCCCCAAGGTCCTTCCATTTCATTTTCATTTTTTGTGAAAATGAGGGACTTTTCCCCTATTCCCTCTGGCATTGTGGTATACTAGGTAAGTTGCAATGAAGTTGGTGGGATGGGAGCGTGTGCTCAAAAGGATGGCATCTCATCGCCCGTTCCTGGGGACAGGGGCCGTTATTGTAAGAGTATCCATCCCAATCGATTTATAGAAAGAAGATACCATTGAAATTTATAGAATTAGGTTTATCAGAAGAATTATTGACAGAAATTGAAAAAGCTGGTTTTGAAGAAGCCAGTCCCATTCAGGAGCAGACGATTCCCTTGGCCTTGACTGGCAAAGACGTTATCGGTCAGGCACAGACTGGTACAGGGAAAACGGCTGCTTTTGGTTTGCCAACCTTAGAAAAAATTAGACCGCAAGAGGCGACCATTCAGGCTTTGGTGATTGCGCCTACGCGTGAATTGGCGGTTCAGAGTCAGGAAGAGCTGTTCCGCTTTGGACGTTCTAAAGGGGTGCGCGTGCGTTCTGTATATGGAGGATCCAGCATTGAGAAGCAAATCAAGGCTTTGAAGGCGGGAGCGCATATTGTTGTAGGTACGCCAGGTCGTCTGTTGGACTTGATTAAGCGCAAGGCTTTGAAACTGGATAAGATTGAGACTTTGATCTTGGATGAGGCGGATGAGATGCTGAATATGGGCTTCTTGGATGATATTGAAGCGATTATTGAGCGTGTTCCAGCTGAGCGTCAAACACTTCTTTTCTCTGCTACAATGCCAGAAGCGATCAAGCGAATTGGGGTGCAGTTTATGAAAGAGCCTGAGCATGTCAAAATTGCGGCTAAGGAATTGACAACTGAGTTGGTTGATCAATACTATATCCGTATCAAGGAGCAGGAGAAATTTGACACGATGACTCGTTTGATGGATGTCGAACAACCTGAATTGGCAATCGTCTTTGGACGGACGAAACGTCGTGTCGATGAGTTGATACGTGGCTTGAAGATTCGTGGTTACCGAGCAGAAGGGATCCATGGAGATTTAGATCAAGGCAAACGTCTTCGAGTTCTTCGTGACTTTAAGAATGGGAACTTGGATGTCTTGGTAGCGACAGATGTTGCGGCTCGTGGTTTGGACATTTCTGGAGTAACCCACGTTTACAACTACGATATTCCACAAGATCCAGAAAGCTATGTTCACCGGATTGGACGGACGGGTCGTGCTGGTAAGTCAGGTCAATCTGTAACCTTTGTTTCTCCAAATGAAATGGGTTACCTTCAAATTATTGAAAACTTGACCAAAAAACGGATGAAAGGCCTCAAACCACCTACAGCTGAAGAAGCTTACCAAGCCAAAAAGCGTGTTGCCCTTAAGAAAATTGAACGGGATTTTGCGGAAGAAGATTTCGCGGCTAAAGCTGCTAAAGTTAGCAAGGATGCGATCCAGTTGGCAAGTGAATTTTCACCAGAAGAGTTGGCAGCTTATATCTTGACCTTGGTTGTACAAGATCCAGATAGCCTACCAGAAGTAGAAATTGCACGGGAAAAACCACTACCATTTAAACCATCTGGAAATGGCCAAGGTGGACGTGGCCGCGGCGGACGCCGCGACGGTGGTTACCGTTCAGGAAATCGTGACCGTGACCGCAGAGATCGCAACCGTCGTGACAACTACAGAGGCAACCGCCGCAACGACCGCTTCGAAAAAGAAAGCCGTTACCGCAAAAACAACAACCAAAAACCAAAAAACACCTCCAGCGAAAAGAAAACCGGCTTCGTAATCCGAAACAAAGGAGATAAGTAAAACTCTCCGGTGGAGAGTTTTACCCCGAGCCTAAAGACAGGAGAGTGAGGCAAGTCCATTGGAGTAATGAAGAACGTTTTACGTTCTTTCATAAAAAACTCAAAGAGTCAATTCCTGACTCTTTGACTATCCCGAGCCTAAAAATAGAAAAGCGAGGCAGATCTAGTTGGCCTCGCCTAGTCTCCGTTAACCGATTTGACTCTGGATTTTTCAATTGTATAGTGTAAAACCCTGAGCGGCTTTTTCAGCCAGCTCAGGGTTTTGAGGTTAATGGGGGAATAAGACAGCGCCTGCTGCACCGGTAACTGCACAGGCTGCGTAGAGTTGTGGTGTCATGAGTGGAATGGCTTGGGAGCAGAAGGCGATGCCTTTGAAAGCTCCGTAAAATCCGCTAAGGAACAGGTTAGCTTCCGTTTCCCCGCTTCCTTGAATGGAAATAAGCTCAGTTGTGGTGAGTTGGTTCATAATATTTCCTCCTTCTTACTAAATAGCACGTGCAAAACCCCAGCCGGTCATGCAGAGATGGGTACCAATAATGCCTCCGATCAGAGTTCCGACACCGGGAATGAAGCTACCGGCCATAGCACTGGTTCCTGCACAAATAGCAATTGCACGACTGGCTTCCAAACCAGATGGGCGACTGCCTCCATATAAGTTGGCAAGTGCTGTCGTGGAAAGAATTTGGTTTCCTGTTTCAGACATACAAGACCTCCTCGTATAAGTTAGACTAGGAATATCTGTCCCTGTCACTTATCTATTCGAAAAAGGAAATGTTTTTTACATTTTAATGGGAGCATCACTAACAGCATAGAGATAGAGAATTGCGACTGCAAGTACTAGTAGTCCCAGACTGTCATAGAGGTTGCCAAGGAAATCACTTTGGGAATTGATGATAAAATTGAATGGAATAAGTAGTACGCAGAGAAATTTTGTATTGTTCAACAGTTGGGTGAATCGCCAAACAATCAGATCATGACTCGTTTTTTGCTGCAAACCTTTGTTTGCAATAAGAAAAACAGCTGAAAGAATTAGAGTAGTGAAGGTGATGGGAATCCATGTGTTTCCATTTAGATAGCCGAAAAATAAGCGTAATACGATTTGTAATAGGGAATTAACGATTACGGTGATGTAAAAACGAATGTTCATTGAAACCTCCTTGTATGAATTATAATTTCTCTTCTATCTTAATTCTAAAGTCGCGGGATTTAACCCAAATGTTCTGAAATGTCTTCAAAACGTCCTGAACGGAAAAATTGGGGAGATTTAGGACAGTTTAATAGCTAATTTTTAGACAGAAGAACTGGAGATGTCCTTAATGGAAATAATAGATTATGAGTGAGATTTTCGATAGATATTAAAATGCAGAACGTCTGTCCAAGGAAAGAATGGATGATGTTGAAAAATCGATTTAATAGAAATTGAAGAACATGGCCATTAAATGAACAAAAGAAGTTTGTAGTTCTGTTCCTTAAAAATAAAAGCAAGAACCGCATCTGATATCAGAGGCGGCTCTTTTGCATGAGTTTAGAAACTGAACTTGTTTAGGGGAGATTGAGCGTTAGAATTTAGTTATCCAAACATACATTTAGAATATGCCACTTGAGCGAAATGAAATGAGACGGCAGTTGCTGCTATTTTAACCATTTGACACTGACTGTGTTTATCGCCACCGTAAATCGTGGATAATGTCTCTTTTGAAATTGCTTGAGTTTGTTTCATCTTTTCTACCTCCGAATAGATTTTTGATAGTAGCAGGGTCCAAAACTTCTATCACTTATTTATTCGATTTCTGTTTCCCCTTTTAAGCGACATTGGCTGATAATAAAGAGGTATATTGTGGAATGCCGGATGATGATAACGGTTGCTTGACCAAATATCCCCCTAGCTGTCGGCATTGGCAACAGTAACAATAGATTCAGGGCTAGCAACAGCATATATGTTATTCGATAGCTTTTAACCACCAATTTCCATCTTCGTTTGATTTCTTCCCTTGTTCTTTTTTGTTTAAAACCTTTATTGGCAATACCGAAGATGATGGTTAGTACCAGAGTCCAAAAAGCGAGATGAATCCAAATCAGGGGCGAGTGAATTTTTAGATAAGCAGCTAGAGTCAGTTCAAGCATGCTTGAGAGAAGGAGTGTCATGATAAAACGAATGTTCATCGGATCCTCCTCGTACGAATTGTAAATTTTCTTCTATTTTACTTCCAAAATCTTAAAATCTAACCCAGATGTTCTGAAATGTCTTCAAAACGTCCTGAACGGTAAAATTGGATCGATTTAGGGTAGGTCAATAGGTGATTTTCAGACAGACGGACTGGGGATGTGCTATAATGGAAATAATAGATATGAATGAGGATTTTCCATGTATATTGAAATGCAAGACGAGACTGGGCGCGTGTCCAGGGATATGATGGTTGATATTGAAAAGCTGGTGCAATCGGCAGCCAAGCGAATTGGAAAAGAAGACAAGGAAATGGCCATCACTTTTGTAGATAACGAGCGCATCCATCAAGTAAATCTGGAATATCGTGGAATGGACCGTCCGACTGATGTTGTCAGTTTGGAGTATAAGCCAGAAGAGTCGATCTTTTTTGAAGATATGGACATGGACGAGGCAGGCTTAGCGGAACTCATGGGTGAGTTCGATGCCTACATTGGAGAACTGTACATTTCAGTAGACCGGGCTTTAGAGCAGGCTGAGGATTATGGTCATTCTTTTGAACGGGAAATGGGCTTTTTGGCTGTTCATGGTTTTTTACATATCAATGGTTATGACCATTACACCCCAGAAGAAGAAGCAGAGATGTTTGGATTACAGGAAGAGATATTGACAGCTTATGGACTCACAAGGGAATAAACGCAAGTGGAAAAATCGAGATCTCATCTCTAGTTTAGAGTTTGCCCTAACCGGAATTGTCACGGCCTTTAAAGAAGAGGCTAATATGCGCAAGCATTTGGTTTCGGGAATTCTCGTTGTTGTGGCAGGCTTGATTTTTCAAGTTTCGGCGATTGAGTGGCTCTTTTTGTTGCTGAGTGTCTTTATGGTGATTACTCTAGAAATTGTCAACTCAGCGATTGAGAATGTCGTGGATTTGGCTTCTAATTATCATTTTTCGATGCTGGCTAAACATGCGAAGGACATGGCTGCAGGAGCGGTTTTGTTCTTTTCTGGCTATGCTGTGATTACGGGACTGATTATTTTTGTCCCCAAAATTTGGAATCTATTTTTTTAAGAATGAAGGAGAATGAATGTCTTTTAAATCAGGTTTTGTAGCGATTCTAGGTCGTCCGAATGTTGGAAAATCGACCTTTTTAAATCATGTTATGGGGCAAAAAATTGCCATCATGAGTGATAAAGCGCAAACGACACGAAATAAAATTATGGGGATTTATACGACCCCAGAGGAACAAATCGTCTTTATTGATACCCCTGGTATTCACAAGCCTAAAACGGCTTTGGGGGATTTCATGGTCGATGCAGCTTACTCAACCCTTCGTGAGGTGGATACCGTCCTCTTTATGGTGCCAGCTGATGAGCCTCGCGGTAAGGGGGATGATATGATTATGGAACGCCTAAAACAGGCTAAGGTTCCTGTGATTCTAGTTGTGAATAAATTGGATAAAGTGAATCCTGAACAACTGTTGGATCAAATCCAGGACTTCAAGGATCAGATGGACTTCAAGGAAATTATTCCGATTTCGGCCCTTCAAGGGAACAATGTGTCCCACTTGATTGATGTCCTGTCCGAAAACCTTGAAGAGGGAGTGCAATACTTTCCAGAGGACATGATTACAGACCACCCAGAGCGTTTCCTTGTATCTGAGATGATTCGTGAAAAAGTGCTTCATTTGACACGAGAGGAAGTTCCTCATTCGATTGCGGTGGTGGTTGACAGCATGAAGCGCGATGAGGAGACAGATAAAATTCACATCCAGGCTACCATTATGGTAGAACGCTCCAGTCAGAAGGGGATCGTGATTGGTAAGGGCGGAGCTATGCTCAAGAAAATTGGAACCCTAGCCCGGAAGGATATCGAAACCATGTTAGGTGATAAGGTCTTCTTAGAAACCTGGGTTAAAGTGAAGAAAAATTGGCGAGATAAGAAATTGGATTTGGCCGATTTTGGTTATAACGAAAAGGAATACTAATGCCAGAATTACCTGAAGTAGAGACCGTTCGCCGCGGTCTTTCTCCATTGTTACGAGGGAAAGTCATTTCCCAAGTGATCATCCTTTATCCACCTATGGTACGGACTGGAGCTGATGCTTTAGCACATGACTTGCTAGGACAGGAAATTCAAGATGTCCAGAGACGGGGCAAGTACCTCATTTTTGATTTGGGGCAACATGTTCTTTTGTCTCATCTGCGGATGGAAGGGAAGTTTTTCTTTCAAGAAGTAGCTCAAGAACCCTTGAAACACCAGCATGTTCTGATTGATTTTGAAGATGGTTCTCGTTTGGTTTATCAGGACGTTCGGAAGTTTGGAACCTTGGACTATTTACCCAAGGCAGATTTAGCAGCCTATTTTCAGTCCAAGAAACTAGGTCCAGAACCAGTTGAAGAAACCTTTCTTCTTAAGGAATTTCGAGAGGGATTAGGGAAGTCGCGAAAACCTGTGAAGCCTCTCCTTTTAGAGCAGCGGCTGGTAGCTGGTTTAGGGAATATCTATGTGGATGAGGTTTTATGGAAGGCTAGGATTCATCCCACGCGCCCGGCTTCGAGCTTATCAGCTCAAAAAGCTGGCCAACTTCGCCAGGCTATTATTGAAACCTTGGCTGAGGGAGTGGCTCGCGGTGGTTCGACGATCCGTACTTATAAAAATGCTTTTGGGCAGGCAGGGACCATGCAGGAAACCCTGAAAGTCTATGGTCAGGAAGGTCAGCCCTGTGCTCGTTGTGGACATTCAATTGAAAAAATCAAAGTTGGAGGAAGGGGGACACATGTTTGTCCCCGGTGTCAAAAATGATGAAATCCAAGATCATAGGTTTAACGGGCGGTATTGCTTCTGGCAAAAGCCAAGTCACCTACTATTTACGGAAACTGGGATACAAGGTAGTGGATGCTGATCAAGTGGTTCATGAATTACAGGCTCCCGGTGGTGCTCTTTATCAGCTTCTAGTGGATTACTTAGGCGATGGGGTTTTAGAAGAGTCAGGAGAGTTGAATCGCTCCCTACTAGCTCAACGTTTTTTCTCGGATGCGGATTTGCGTGCTTGGTCTAAGCGGGAGCAAGGGCGCGTGATTCGAGAGGCTTTGGCAGCTGAATGGGAGCAGGCTCAGAAGTCTGGGCAGGTGGTCTTTTTTGACATTCCGCTTTTGTTCGAGGAGGATTACGTGGACTGGTTCGATGCGATTTGGCTGGTCGATGTGGATGAGGCTACCCAGCTAGAGCGCCTGATGCGGCGGAATAATTTGTCTGAGCGTGAAGCCCATAAGCGTTTGGCTAGTCAGTGGTCTTTGGAACAGAAAAGGCCTTTAGCCAGTCTTATCCTAGACAATCGTGGCAGTCTTGGACAACTTCACCAGCAAATTGATCAGGCCTTGTCTGATTTGAGGGAAGGTTTTTAACCGATAAATGAGAGAATATGAGAATTAAAATTCAATTACGCTGTCAATCTTGTGGTAGTCAAAATTATATCAGTAGTAAGAATCCTCAATCGCATCCAGATCGGATTGAGGTGCTCAAGTATTGTCCAAAGGAGCGTAAGGTAACCACTCATCAGGAAATGAAGTGAGGTCTTTGGTTTACAAGTTGAGGAAACTATGCTAATATAGAAGGGATTTGAAGGAGTTTGGCAATGTTTCAATTATTATTAACTGTATTTTTAGTCCTATCTGTTATTTTGGTCATGGTCATCTTTATGCAACCAACCAAGAATCAATCTTCAAACGTTTTTGATTCGAGTGCAGGTGACCTGTTTGAACGCACAAAAGCTCGGGGATTCGAGGCAGTTATGCAGCGGACAACTGCTGTGCTAGTCTTTTTCTGGCTAGCGATTGCTTTGGTTTTAGCCGTGTTATCAAGTATTTAGTACGTAACAAATTTCAAAATCGGAAGACTCGAAAAATTTCAAAAAAATGGCTAGGAAAGCCGACGATGATTGAACTAAAGTTCATCAAGGAGGCTTGACAAAGTTAGGTTTTGAAATTTAAAGAGTATTAGCATTTAGGGCGAGTTGGAGCAAGATCACACAGGTCTTGCGAGCAACCGCCCTTTTTTGAGAGGTATAAATGAGAGAAGAAATCCTGGCCCTATTGAAAGAGTCTGGGCCAATGTCAGTGGATCAGTTAGGAGATTCCTTGGGAATGAAAAGCGCCAAGGGTTTTACGAATCTGGTCAAAGAAATATCCCGTTTAGAAGGACAGGGGAAATTGTCCTTCACGGATGAGGGAACAGTGGCTTTGAGAGAAGTGAAGAAAAAGCCGGAGGTTCCTAAACTCGAAGGAGTTTTCCATGCCCATAAAACAGGCTTTGGTTTTGTGACGGTTGATGAGGCCGAGCCAGATGTTTTTATCGGTCGTGATTTTGTCAATCAGGCGATTGATGGAGATCGGGTTCAGGTGGAAATCCTCAAAGTTGCGGATCGTATGAAAGGGTCTTCTGCGGAAGGGAAAATTGTCGATGTTCTGGAACGTTCGATAACCCGAGTCGTTGGGAAGGTTGTTTTGGAAGAAGGCAAGTCTAAGTATCCGGCCTATGTTCGTTCCCGTAATCAAAAAATTCAACAGCCGATTTATATTCAAAAAGGCGATTTCCAGTTAGAAGGTACAGAAGTGGTAAAGCTGGAAATCCAGCAGTACCCAAGTAAAAAGCAGAATTATTTTCTTGCAGAATTAGTGGAAATCGTTGGTCATGTAGATGACACAGGAATCGATGTGTTAGAGGTTTTGGAATCTTTGGATATTGTCTCTGCTTTCCCTGAGGCTGTGTTAGCAGAAGCGGAGGCGATTCCTGATGCTCCGAGTGCCAAAGATATGGAAGGGCGACTAGATCTTCGTTCAGAATTGACCTTTACCATTGATGGTGCAGATGCTAAAGATTTAGATGATGCCGTTCACATCAAACGTCTGGAAGGCGGCAATTTTGAATTGGGAGTTCATATTGCGGATGTTTCTTACTATGTGAAGGAAGGGTCTGCTTTGGACAAGGAAGCTCTGGAGCGTGGAACTTCCGTCTATGTGACGGACCGTGTTGTTCCCATGCTACCGGAACGTCTGTCCAATGGAATTTGTTCCCTAAATCCGCAAGTGGATCGGCTGACCCAATCGGCTATTATGGAGATTGACCGTCGAGGCAAAGTCGTGCGGTATCAGATGGCTGAAACAGTTATTAAAACGACCCAACGGATGACCTACTCAGATGTTAACGCCATCATTGCTGGGCAAGAAGAGGTGATTCAAGCTTATCCAGAATTACTAGAATCTGTGGAGGCTATGGTTGACCTGCACAGGATCTTGGAGCAGATGCGGATTGATCGTGGAGCACTTAACTTTGATACCAACGAGGCAAAAATCTTAGTCAATGCTAAAGGGAAGCCGTTAGATATTGTTTTGCGTCAACGAGGCTTGGCAGAGCGAATGATTGAGTCCTTTATGTTGGTCGCCAATGAGACCGTTGCGGAGCATTTCTACCGCAAGGATTTGCCTTTTATCTATCGGATTCACGAAGATCCAAAAGCAGAGAAACTACAGAAATTTATCGATTTCACATCCAGTTTTGGCTTACGAGTTTATGGAACGGCTTCCAAGATGACTCAGGCATCGCTTCAGGATATCATGGCTGCTGCTAAGGGAGAGGTCTACGAAGAAGTTTTATCTATGATGCTCTTGCGGAGCATGCAGCAGGCCCGTTATTCGGAGCATAATCATGATGGGCACTACGGCTTGGCTGCTCCTTTCTATACCCACTTTACCAGTCCGATTCGGCGCTATCCAGATTTGATGGTCCACCGGATGATGCGGGACTATCGGAAGAGTGCTGAGAAAGCAGGGCATTTCCAAGAAATATTGCCGGCCATTGCCAGTCAGTCTTCTAATCGCGAACGCCGCGCCATTGACGCGGAACGTTTTGTGGAATCTATGAAGAAGGCAGAATTTATGTCGGACTTTGTGGGACAAGAATTTGATGGGGTGATTGCCTCGGTCGTAAAATTCGGACTCTTTGTCGAGCTCCCGAATACGGTAGAAGGTCTCATTCACGTGACCAACCTACCTGAGTTTTACCATTTCGATGAACGGACACTATCCCTGCGTGGTGAACGCACCGGGACAACCTTTAGAGTGGGGCAACTTATTCGCATTCGCGTTGAACGGGCCGATAAGGAAACTGGAGAAATCGATTTTGCCTACCTAGCTGGCGGTGAGGTGGAGAAGAAGTCCTCCCGTTCTAAACGCTCGCGAGGCGAGCGCAAGAAAAAGCGGGAACAGTCCCAACCATTTTACAAAAAACAAGTCAAAAAAGGAGGTCGTCATGGCCAAAGGAGAGGGAAAGGTCGTCGCTCAAAATAAGAAAGCACGCCACGACTATACCATCGTTGATACCATCGAAGCGGGTATGGTTTTGACTGGAACGGAAATCAAAAGCGTTCGGGCGGCCCGGATTACGCTGAAAGATGGTTTTGCGCAAATTAAAAATGGCGAGGTTTGGTTAAGCAATGTTCATATTGCCCCTTACGAGGAAGGCAATATCTGGAACCAAGATCCAGAACGCCGTCGTAAGCTTCTACTCCATAAGAAGCAGATTCGGAAGTTGGAACAGGATACCAAGGGGACTGGCATGACACTAGTCCCTCTGAAGGTTTATTTGAAGGACGGCTACGCCAAATTATTGCTGGGTCTGGCTAAAGGGAAAAAAGATTATGACAAGCGGGAATCCATTAAACGCCGTGAGCAAAATCGTGATATTGATCGGCAGATGAAGAGCTTTAACCACCGATAGGAGGTAAATATGCAAATTTCTAATCGTTTCAGCATCGGTGTCCATATCTTGGTTCTGGTAGCACGCCAAAATGAAGAAGACATTCTGACAAGTGAAACCTTGGCTGGAAGTGTCGCTGTGAATCCTGTCATTGTTCGTAAGGTCATGTCCCAACTTCGTCAAGCTGATTTGATTCAAACCAAGCAAGGCATGGCGGGTATGGAGCTCGGACGCCAACCTGAAGAAATCACCTTATTTGATATTTACCAAGCAACAGGGGGAATTGGAGCGGACAAGCTATTTCGCTATCATGATATGCCCAATCCCCAATGTGAGGTTGGCCGGACCATTCATGGCGTCCTGGATTATCACCTCGATGAAGTGAAGACTGCTATGGAAGCGCCCTTGAAGCAGCAAACCTTAGCTGATATCCTTGAAACGAGCCAAGGAAAAATAGATAGCCGTGAAAACCAATCCTGAGGGGTTGGTTTTTTGTATTAGAGAGAACAGTATGTATAAATTTTGGGTTTAGGAGCTTGTTATTTTGTTCCTTGATTTAAAGTCATAAAAAGAGTAGAAGGCTGATAAAGCGGTTTCAATTATCAGATGAATTCTAACTGTTTTTTCCATTATTCAACTTTTTTTCTTAAATTACGTATAAATCGTTGACAAATCATCTGATGAATATTAGGATAATAGTAAAGAAAGCGTTTTCGAATATTCCAAATTGTCTTAGGAGGTTTATGACTATGGAAAAAAGAGTCGATAAGCGGATTGAGGATGTGACCTACAATAGAGCTAAGTTCTGGCAAATTCTATTGTTTTCATTGAATAACGCCTCTACCAATATTTATTTGATGGCTTTTACTTTTGTCACCTATTTGTCAACGGGCGTATTAGGGCTAACAGCTCTTTTTGTCAGTCAATTAATGGGTTATGTACGGATTTTCGATGGTTTTATTGATCCGACTATTGGAGTTTTAATTGATAAAACAGATACCAAGTTTGGGAAATATCGTCCAATTCTAGTTTTAGGAAATGTAATTACAGCAATTTACTTGGTTTTGATGTTGGGTTTACAGAACTTAGATGAAGGAATTAGAATGCCTTTATTTTTAGTGATTCTGATTATTCATAAGATTGGTTATTCACTGCAACAAACCATTACAAAAGCTGGACAAGTCGCATTGACCAATGATCCTAAGCAGCGTCCTATCTTTAATATGATTGATGGAATTGCAACAACACTGCTTTTCACAGGAAGTCAAATTTTTATTTCTGGAAGTATGGTTCCAAGACACGGTGGTTTTACGGCTAGCTTCTTTACAGAACTTTTTCTTGGGGTCATTATTATTTCTGCAATCTTGGCAATCTTAGCTATTGTTGGTATTTGGGAAAAAGATAACAAGAAATACTTTGGATTGGGTGATAAGACCCAAGAAACTAGTCTTAAAGATTACTGGAAAGTTATCAAGGGAAACCAGCCTCTTAAAGTTTTGTCCATTTCCGCAGCATTTGTTAAATTTGTGAGTCAATTGTTTGGAGATTCAGTATTAGTGGTGATGCTTTATGGTATTCTTTTTGGTGATTATGCCTTATCTGGTCAGATGTCACTATTATTGATTCTCCCTGGTATTTTGGTGAACTTGGGTGCTGCACAAATTGCGCGGCGAAAAGGGCTACGATTTGCTTATGTAACCGCTCTTCAGGTAGGAATACTTGGTCTTGTAGGCTTAGCCTATTTCCTCTTTAGAGCTGAACCTGGAGTGTTGAGTTTGACATCGTTGAACTTGTTTACAATAGGAATTTTTATAACCTATACTCTTGGTCGTTATGCTTTTAGTGCTCCATCTGGCTTGGTACTTACAATGGGAGCTGACATTACTGACTATGAGACATCTGTCTCTGGTCGTTATTTGTCAGGGATGATTGGAACCATTTTCTCACTAACAGATTCAATCGCATCTTCTTTTGCGCCGATGGTGATTGGATTTGTATTAGCTGGTATCGGATTTGGAAAAGAATATCCAACTGTGGAAACAGCTTATTCTACAGACTTGAAAATGGCAACAATTATTTTAATGATTGTCATTCCTGTGGTAACACTTAGCTTCTCACTTTTCCTCATGAAATTTTATAACCTTGATCAAGAAGAAATGGCTCGAATTCAAGAGAAAATTCATGTGATGAAAGCTGCAAAGGATGAAGAACGAGTTATGGCGATTGCCAAAAATGTACCACTAACAGATATGGACTATGTGGATGTCAAGCAATATAAAGTCGATCAATACGATGAAAAGTAATGACTTTTTGGATTCGGAAAAGCTTAGCAATGCTGAGCTTTTCTACTAGAAAGGGGGATCTATGAAGAAAGTCTTATCGATAGGGGAGGTACTGATGCGCCTTTCACCGCCTCATTATCAAACTCTACAACAGACTGGGATGTTCGATATTCAGTTTGGCGGTTCGGAATTAAACGTACTTACGGTGTTGCGTCAATTAGGCCATGAAGTGGAGTTACTGACAGGCTTACCAGAAAATGAATTAGGCCATATGGCAGAACAGTCATTACTCTCACAACGGATTGGTCAGAATTATCTAGTACGAAAGCCTGGCCGTATGGGACTCTACTATTATCAAAAAGGATATTCTATACGCCCCAGTCGAATCATTTATGATCGAGAAACTAGTGTTTTTAGTCAGTTGAATAAGCTTGACTTTAACTTAGATACCGTTTTTGATCAAGTAGATTGGTTTCATGTTAGTGGAATTACGATTGCTCTCAGTTCTCAGGTTGCTGAATTAACCCTACACTTGATGAGGCAAGCTAAGGCCCTCCATATTCCTATATCGCTTGATCTGAATTATCGGGAGCATTTGTGGAATTCTTTTCAGGAAGCACGGGACTTGTTAGCGGATTTTGTAGAATTAGCAGATGTTTGTTTTGGCTTGGAGCCTATTCATTTAGGAAGTGACAGTGGGGAAGACTTGAAAGATCTTTTGGGATTTAAACGGCCTTACAAAGATAAAAAACTATTACTCCAAGTTCTGAATGAAATTTCCCAAGTCTATGATCTTAGAAGTATTGCTTTTACTGAGCGAGAACAAACCTATAACAATGCTTATTGCCTTAGAGGATATCTTTATGAAGAAGGACAGATCTATGAGAGTCCTAAAAAACAAATTCAAGTTTTAGATCGTGTAGGTAGTGGGGATGCTTTCACTGCGGGTATTTTACACGGATATCTTGAAAATAGAATTCCAACAGAGATATTAGAAATCGGAATGGCTAGTTTTGTTTGGAAACATACTATTGAGGGCGATTTATCCCAATTTAGTTCGCAAGAGCTTCAAGCAATGCTTAGAGAAGATTCGTTTGAAATAAAACGATAGTGAGGAGAGTAATATGTTGTATCCAATTGGAAATAAATATCGTGGACTGACCAGTTTAAACGGTATATGGAAATTTAAACAAGGTGAGAATAACGTGAGTTTGCCGATGGAGTCTGATGAGGTTATGGCAGTCCCATCTTCCTTTAATGACATTGTTGTGAATCAGAAGCAACGTGATTTTATTGGTGATAATTGGTATGAGTGTCAGATCTATTTGCCACAAGTAGCAGAATACGAAGAACTTTTGATTCGATTTGGATCGGTAACCCATACAGCCAAAGTGTACATTGAAGGAGAGTTGGTTGGAGAACACAAAGGTGGTTTTACTCCATTTGAAGTAGTAATACCAGAACAATACTATCATCAAGAAACAGCACGTTTAACAGTGGTTGCTAATAATGTGTTGGACTACACAACCCTGCCTGTAGGAAATTATTTTGAGGAAACTGATGAAAACGGAGAGGTGCATAAAAAGGTTAAGGAAAATTTTGATTTTTTCAATTATGCAGGTATTCATCGGTCTGTCTATTTATACAAGGTTCCTAAAAATAGAATTAGGGATATTACAGTTGTTACAGACTTGTCGGAAGATTTAAATCAAGCGGAAATTCGGGTAGAAGTTCAGGTGAAAGGAACTGCAAAACAACTGAACATTATTCTTTTAGACCAAGAAGGGCAAGTGATCGGTGTTTTCAATGAAGATAAGATTGTGGTTGAAAATCCACGTTTGTGGGAGGTTTTGGATGCTTACCTCTATGCTGTTAAGGTGGAATTAATTGAAAATGGTCAGGTAATTGATACTTATACAGAGTCCTTCGGGGTCCGTAAGATTGATATTTCCAATGGACAATTTTTGATTAACAACAAACCATTCTATTTTAAAGGATTTGGTAAACATGAAGATACTTTCATAAACGGTCGAGGTTTAAATGAAGCCGCTAATTTGATGGATTTAAATTTACTAAAAGTCCTTGGTGCTAATTCTTTTCGTACTTCTCACTATCCTTATTCAGAAGAAATGATGCGATTGGCAGATCGAATGGGTGTTGTTGTGATTGATGAAGTTCCAGCTGTTGGACTTTTTCAATCGTTTAGTGCAGCCCTTGATTTAATGGCTGAAAAAGAAGAGCCGCAAAATACTTGGGAAGTCATGCAAACAAAAGATGCCCATGAGCAAGTGATTGATGAATTGATTGCACGGGATAAAAATCATCCGTCGGTTGTTATGTGGGTTGTTGCCAATGAGCCAGCCTCACATGATTTAGGAGCACGTGATTATTTTGCTCCTTTAATTAAAAGAATGAAAGAGGCAGATCCTGCACATCGGCCAGTGACTTTGGTCAATATTATGACAGCCACGCCGGATAAAGACGAAGTCATGGATCTAGTGGATGTTGTCTCTCTTAATCGTTATTATGGTTGGTATGTTGCGCATGGTGATTTAAGCAATGGAGAAAAAGGACTTCGTAGAGAGTTGGAGCAATGGCAAAACCTCTATCCTAAAAAGCCAATTTTAATCACAGAGTATGGTGCAGATACTTTACCAGGACTACATTCCATGTGGGATATTCCTTATACTGAGGAGTTTCAGGCTGCTTATTATGAAATGAATCATCGGGTTTTTGATGCTATTCCAAATGTGGTAGGAGAACAAGTTTGGAATTTTGCTGATTTTGAAACGAATGTTGCTTTATTCCGTATTCAAGGAAATCATAAAGGATTGTTCTCTAGAAATCGTCAACCAAAGCAAATTGTAAAAGAGGTACAAAGACGTTGGTCAAGTATTCCCCACTACAACTATAAGAAAAAATAGTCTATAATCAATCTGTAGGATAAAATATAGCAGGAGGGATCTATGGCCAAGCCATTAGTAGAACAAACTACAGATAAATTATTAGAGTTGATTCGTGCGAGAGATTATCAGGTGGGGGATAGGCTACCAAATGAGTATGAACTTGCTAAAGATTTAGAAGTTGGACGTTCCACCGTTAGAGAAGCGGTGAGAAGTCTAGCTGGTCGAAATATATTAGAAGTAAGACAAGGATCGGGAACTTATATAAGTTCTAAAAAAGGAGTGGTAGAAGATCCTTTGGGATTTTCACTTGTTCGTGACCGTATGAAGCTGACAACAGATCTTTTTGAGCTTCGTTATTTATTGGAGCCTAGGATTGCTGAGAGAGTTGCGCAATTCGCCACCGATGAGGATATTAAACGATTAGAGAACATCGTTATTGAAATTGAAGAGGCAATTGAGGCTGATGATAACCGACATTTGGAGCTAGATGTAGAATTTCACTGTATGTTAGCCGAGATGTGTGGAAACATTGCTATGACAACTTTGATGCCAGTAATCAATCAATCCATTCATTTGATTAATGAGAATTACACAAGTCGTCAGATGAAAGAGGGTAGTATTTTGGCTCACCGTTCTATTCTCAGGTCCATCCAAAATAGGCATCCAATTGGAGCTTACGATAGTATGATGGCTCATATAGTATCAGTACGTCAGACTGTTTTTAGTGATTGGAATGAGAAAAATGAAGCAATTCAAGGAATTGAAAAATAATTATGTGATTCTGATTTGATACAAATACACCTAGTGTTTATTTTACTGGGTGTATTTTTTTTGCACTAAAAAGCATTAAACCCCTTGACAATTCATCTGATGATTTATATACTAATGGTAGATGAATGCGTTACCAATTAGGAGGAGCTCATGATTGAATTGATAAAACAAAATTATTATTTTGCAGTTATACGCGGAAAAGATGAGGATGAAGCCAAGGAAATTGCGAGGCAATCGATTTTAGGAGGTATTCGTAATATAGAGATTACTTATTCAACGCCAAATGCAAATCAAGTAATTGCTGATTTAGTTCAGGAGTTCTCAGATGATTTACAAGTTGTTGTTGGAGCTGGTACTGTAATGAGTACAGATTTGGCTTATCAAGCTATTGAAGCGGGAGCGGCATTTCTTGTGAGTCCGCATTTCGATCCAGATATTCAAGTTATAGCACAAGAAAAAGGAATCTATTATTTCCCGGGTTGTGGAACAGTTACAGAGGTTGTTCGAGCAGATCGAGCAGGATGCCCAATTATCAAACTTTTCCCAGGAGGTGTCTTAGGTTCAGGGTTTATTAAAGATATTCATGGACCAATTCCTGATGTAAATATCATGCCCTCTGGTGGGGTTTCTATAGATAATGTAGCTCAATGGCGACAAGCGGGAGCCTGTGCTATCGGAATTGGTTCAGCTCTAGTAAAACGACTAGACCAGGATGGTTTTGATAGTATACGAGAAATCGCAGCAGATTTTGTAGCGGCAGGAGGTATTTAAAATGTCTTTCTTTGATGAAAACTTCATGTTAAAAAATAGTTCCGCTATTCAACTTTATCAATCTATTAAGAAATTACCAATATATGATTTTCATTGTCATTTGGATCCTCGAGAAATTTTTGAAGATAAGGTGTATGACGATATTGTAGATTTATGGTTGGGAGGAGACCATTACAAATGGCGTCTAATGCGTGCTAACGGCATTTCAGAATATTATATTACTGGTGAGGCATCAAATCTTGACAAATTTATAGCCTGGGCCAGTACTTTAGAGGTAGCCTATGGAAATCCTCTTTACCATTGGAGTCATTTGGAATTGCGAAATGTCTTTGGGATTAATGAGCTTCTAACTAAAGATAATGCGGAAGAGATGTATGATCGATTAAATTCATTTATCCAAGAGAAGTCTATTAGCCCTCGTAAGCTCATCGCAGAATCAAATGTTGAATTTATTGGGACTACAGATGGTCCTCTAGACTCACTGGAATGGCATCAAAAGCTTTCTGAAGATGCAAGTTTCGATACTATTGTTGCACCTACGTTTCGTCCAGATCAAGCATTTGTGGAGCATCAGGAATTTGCGAAGTTTACAGCTCGGTTAGAGGAAATGTCTGGAAAAATGATCCATTCCTATACGGATTTCATTAGTGCGATGGGAGAACGTATCGCTTTCTTTGCCAAACAAGGATGTCGAGCTAGTGATATTAGTTTTTTAAAGATTGTTTACCGACCTGTGGATACGGCTGATTTGAATCAGATTTTAGCTGCTGCCCGTGAAGGGAATGAGCTGAGCCAGGAGGCAATCGAAGCTTGGCAAACAGCATTGTTTAGGGATTTGTGTCGTTTTTATAAACAATATGATTTTGTTACGCAGGTACATTTTGGAGCCTTACGTAATAATCATTCTTACTTAGCGCAAAAACTTGGGGCAGACGTAGGAGTCGATTCTATGGGAGATCAAATAAATTTAGCTTTTCAACTAAATCGTATTTTGGATGACCTAGTACAAGAAGAGGCTTTACCTAAGATGATTTGGTACAATTTGAATCCGAATTATAATCACGTGTTGGCGAACACATTGGCGAATTTCCAAGCAAATGAAAAGGGGCAGGCTGCACAATTACAGCTTGGAGCTGGTTGGTGGTTTAATGATACACGCCAAGGGATGATTCAACAGATGGATGCCTATGCTGAACAGGGGATTCTAGCTCACTTTGTAGGAATGTTGACAGATTCACGTAGTTTCTTATCCTATCAGCGCCACGACTATTTCAGAAGGATTCTTGCTTCCTATATAGGGCATTGGGTTGAAGAAGGCGAGGTACCAGAAGATTATCCACGTTTAGAACAGCTAGTTAAAGCGATTGCCTTTAATAATGCTCAGGCGTTTTTTAGAAAATAAGGAGTGACACTATGAAAATGTCTTTTCGTTGGTATGGAGAAAAGGATCCAGTATCGTTAGAAGAAATTAAAGCAATTCCTGGTATGCAAGGGATTGTCACAGCTGTATATGATGTACCTGTAGGACAGGCTTGGCCACTGGAAAAAATTCTAAAATTAAAGGAAAAAGTCGAAGCAGCTGGTCTTGAAATTACCGTTATTGAATCTATTCCTGTTCATGAAGATATTAAGCAGGGAAAAAGCAATCGTGATGAATTAATAGAGAACTACAAAACTTCTATTCGAAATGTAGGACAGGCTGGTATCCCTGTTGTCTGTTATAATTTCATGCCTGTCTTTGATTGGACGCGCTCAGATTTGTATCATCCCCTACCTGATGGAACGACTTCTTTAGCATTTTTAAAATCAGATTTAGAGGGAGTTGATCCAGTTGCAGATGATTTAAATTTACCAGGCTGGGATTCCTCTTATTCTAAGGATGAGATGAAGGCCATCATTGAGAATTACAGACAAAATATTTCAGAAGAAGATTTATGGGCTAATTTAGACTATTTTATTAAGGCTATCTTGCCGACAGCTGAAAAGGCAGGTGTGAAAATGGCTATTCATCCAGATGACCCACCGTATGGAATCTTCGGATTACCAAGAATTATCACAGGACAAAAAGCAGTGGAACGTTTCCTAGGTCTATATGATTCCGAATACAATGGAATGACTATGTGCGTAGGTTCTTATGCTTCTGATCCATCTAATGATGTACTTGCGATGATGGAGTATGCCCTTCAACGGAATCGTATTAATTTTATGCACACGAGAAATGTCACAGCTGGTAATTGGGGATTCCAAGAGACTGCACATTTATCACAAGCTGGGGATATCGATATGAATGCAGTGATTAAATTACTAGTAGACCATGACTGGCAGGGAGCGCTTCGACCAGATCATGGTCGTCGAATCTGGGGTGACCAGACTAAGACACCAGGCTATGGTCTATACGATCGAGCTCTCGGTGCCACCTATTTTAATGGTCTTTATGAAGCGAATATGAGGGCGGCTGGTAAAATACCTGATTTTGGAATTGTAGTAAAAACTGTTGGGAATAAGGAGGAGTAGCTTATGGTAAAAGTAATTGATTTCAAAGATAAAGTAGTCGTGGTTACGGGAGCAGGAGGAGTTCTTTGTGGGTACTTGGCTACTGAATTTGCTAAAGCAGGAGCCAAGGTTGCTCTATTAGACTTGAATCAACAAGCTGCTCAAACTTATGTAGATCAAATTTTGGAAGCGGGTGGTCATGCCAAGGCTTATGAATCAAATGTTTTAGATAAGGCAAATTTAGAACAAGTACGTAAAGCTATTCTGGCTGATTTTGGTGCAGTAGATATTTTAGTGAATGGAGCCGGAGGCAATAATCCAAAAGCGACTACCGATAATGAATTTCATGAAGTAGGTTTACCTGAGGATACTAAAAGTTTCTTTGACTTAGACGAAGCTGGAATTAGTTTTGTCTTCAATCTTAATTATTTGGGAACACTTTTACCAACACAAGTTTTTGCCAAGGATATGATAGGCCGACCTGGAGCTAATATTATCAATATTTCCAGTATGAATGCTTTCACCCCTTTAACGAAGATTCCGGCTTATTCTGGCGCTAAGGCTGCTATCAGTAATTTTACGCAATGGCTTGCAGTTCATTTTTCAAAAGTGGGGATTCGTTGCAATGCCATTGCACCAGGATTCTTGGTAACAAATCAAAATCGTACTTTGTTGTTCGATAACGAAGGTCAGCCAACAGCTCGTGCTCATAAAATTTTGAATAATACGCCAATGGGACGTTTTGGTGAGGCGGAAGAACTAGTTGGCGGAGTATTTTTCTTAGCTGATGAAAATTTGTCTAGTTTTGTTAATGGTGTTGTACTGCCAATTGATGGTGGATTTTCAGCCTATTCTGGAGTCTAGTATGGAAAAGAATGTTATTTATTGTGTTGATTCTGATGGCTGTGCCATGGATACAATGACTTACAAACATCAATTATTTTTTGGTCCATTAGCTGCAGAAGTATTTGAAGTAGATAATCGTGAAGACTTTCTGAGAGAATGGAATCGTGTGAATCTTTTCTCGATTAGTAGAGGGATTAATCGTTTTGTTGGATTAGTCCGAGGATTGGAATATGCCGGTATTTCTAATATTTCAGCATTAAAAAAGTGGGTGGAAGAGACAGATTCACTTTCCAATGCTTCGTTAGAAAAAACATTGCAAAACCATCTAGCGGAAGATCTAAACAAAGCATTGGATTGGTCACTACGGGTGAATCAGGCGATTAAAGCCTATGAAGGCCCTATTCTAGCTTTTCCAGGAGTGAGGGAATGCTTCGAACAGATGAGACAATTTGGTGAAATCGTCGTTGTTTCCTCGGCTAATAAAGAAGCTGTAATGGAGGAATGGGAAGCACAGGGGTTACTGCAGTATGTATCAGAAGTTTTTTGCCAGGATCGTGGATTGAAATCGGATATTATTGCATCTTTGATGGGTGAAGGAGCAATAAATAATCGAATTCTAATGATTGGTGACTCAGTAGGTGATCTAGAGGCTGCCAAAAATAACGAAGTAGCTTTTTATCCTATTATGGTGGGAAAAGAAGAGGAATCATGGGAGCAACTGAGGGAACAGGTGGCATCTGCTTTTGCAAGAGGGGACTACTCTGCAGAAATGGAACAAGAACAAATCCAAAGATTCTGGAAAAACCTTGATTCCTAGAAAGGAAAATGAGATGGTACATAAAGTTGATTTACGAAAAAAACCTTATAACTTGGATGATGACGCTATCGCTTGGGTTGAGAATACCATCCAATCCATGACTTTGGATGAAAAAATCGGGCAACTCTTTGTGAATATGGGAAGTGAGAGAACTGAAGAGTATTTAACTAGTGTTCTGAATGACTATAAAATTGCTGCAGTTCGCTACAACAAAGGGACTGCGAGCGAGGTTTGGGAACAGAATTATATTCTTCAGACTAAATCTAAGATTCCTCTTTTGATAGCAGCAAATACAGAAGCAGGAGGCGATGGTGCTGTAACAGATGGAACCAAAATTGGAGATGAGGTTAAAATTGCTGCGGCTAATAATCCCCAATATGCTTATCAAATGGGAAAAGTTGCGGGCATTGAAGCAGGAGCAGTTGGTTGTAATGTTTCTTTTGCACCAATCATGGATCTCAGTCGCAATTGGAGGAATCCAATTATTGCAAATCGAACTTGGGGAGCGAATGTTGAACAAGTCATAGAACTTTCAAAAGAGTATATGAAAGGGATTATGGAAGAGGGGATTTTACCCTTTGCGAAACATTTCCCTGGAGATGGAATTGATGAGCGAGACCATCATCTTTCCTTTGCATCTAATCCAATGTCAAAAGCTGAGTGGATGGATAGTTTTGGTCGAATCTATCGTGAGATGGCGGAATCGGGCCTTCCTGGAATTATGGCTGGGCATATTCATTTACCACGTGTAGAACTAGAGATGCATCCAGACCGTTCTGTGGATGAGTTGCTTCCAGCTTCACTAAATAAGACATTACTTGATGAATTACTCCGAGGTGAGCTGGGGTATAATGGGGCTATTGTAACCGATGCTAGTCACATGGTAGCCATGACTTCTTCTATGTCACGACGTGAACTACTTCCGACAGCTATTGAAGCTGGATGTGACCTTTTCTTATTTTTCAATGATCCAGATGAAGATTTGACATGGATGAAGCAAGGTTATGAGGAGGGGCTTTTATCAGAAGAACGTCTTCTCGATGCTCTTCGTCGGACTTTAGGATTAAAAGCTAAACTGGGACTCCATCTCTATGAAGGTCGTCGCCAGGAAATTCTCCCTTCAAAAGAGGAAGCCATGAAACGTATCGGTCTACCTGAAGCACACGAATTAGCTAAAGAAGTTGCGGACAATTCAATCACCCTTGTTAAAGCAAAAGAAGACGGGATTTTTCCTGTAAAGCCAAATCACTATAAGCGAATTTTACTGGTAGATGTCGAAGGCTATAAAGGTGGGTTTGGTGCTATGATTAATGCTGGAAAAAAACGTGCATCTGACTACTTAAAAGAATTACTGGAAATGCGTGGTCATGAGGTAAGCATTTGGGAAAACACGGAAGAACGTATCAATAAATTACCTGTTGAACAAAGACCCGCTGCGATGGCTAATGTCTATGCTTCCAAACGTAAAATTGCAGATATCACAAATCATTATGATTTAATTATTAATTTAGTTGATGTTAATTCGGGAGGGACGACACAACGGATTATTTGGCCTGCGGCTAAAGGAACTCCAGATCAACCCTTCTATGTTCACGAAATTCCTACAATTCTGGTTTCGCTTCAACATCCATTTGCATTGGCAGATATGCCTCAAGTAGGAACGTATATCAATGCATATGATAGTCTTCCTGTTACACTAGAAGCACTAGTTGAAAAGTTAGCTGGTGAATCAGAGTTTACAGGTGTATCTCCAGTAGATGCTTATTGTGGTTTTTTGGATACCCAAATCTGGAGAAAGCCATAAGAATTCATTGAGTCACTTTAATTTTTTTCGTAAGAGTCTCGCTTGATTTCGAGACTCTTTTCTATTCCAGAATATCTGAAGCATCAAATTTTTTATACTTATTGCATTTTAAAATCTGTCTTTGTCAAGCCTCGTTGATGAACTTATTGATTGCGTGTTTTCATGCCTTATCCTTAATATTCAAAGTGAATTCACTAACTAAAATAGGAAGGTTGGGACAAAAGTCTCAACCTCGAACGATTATCATCGGCTTTCCTCGTCATTTTTTTGAAATTCCGCAAGTATTCTGATGTTGAAATTAGTTAAGTATAAGCAAAAAAACCGCTTGATTCTAAGGATTCAAGCGGTTTTGGTATTCTTCAATAATGGCTTCTTTTTTAGCTTTGCTGAGTTTTTTGAATTGGGCTTCGGCTTTGAGGGCCTGACTTTTGTCAGGGTAGGTTTGGGTATAGACCAGGGTTACCGGGCCTTTGGCACGTGTGTACTTTGCACCCTTGCCGTCGTTATGTTGTTTGATTCGCCGTTCCAGATTATTGGTGTAACCAGTATAGAGGCTGTTGTCCCGGCAACGTACGACATAGATGCAGTCTTTATTGGCGTCCATAAATCTCTTGAATCTCCAGACGATAGGATCCGTCATCCTCATGAATATAGAGAGGAGGGAAGATTTTTAGCCCATCCGTTGAGCCATCTTTAATCGCCTCAATTAAGATCATATTGGCCTCGCGGTTTTCTTTAGGGTAAATAAATTGAAGGCGCTTGGGTGCTAATTTAAAAGCCTGCAGTGTATTTAAAATGTCTAGTAAGCGATCGGGGCGATGGACCATAGCCAGTCTACCATTGGATTTGAGAATCTTTTGGGCGACTGCACAAATCTCCTCCAGGTTGGTTGTAATTTCATGACGGGCTAAGAGGTAGTGGGGGCTAAGGTTCTTGTTAGAGGTTTCACTAGCTTTGAAATAAGGTGGGTTACAAAGGATTAAATCTACCTGACTAGGGGGTAACTGTTGAGGGAGCTCCTTTAAATCCATATTCCAAACCTGAACCTGCTGGTCTAAGTTATTGAGGGTCACAGAACGTTGGGCCATATCTGCTAGGCGCTCCTGGATTTCCACTAAAAGAATATCCGCCTTGGTATGCTGACTAGCAAAGAGTCCCACAGCTCCGTTTCCAGCACAGAGGTCCACAATTTTGCCCTTTTTAGGGAGTTTTGGGAAACGAGACAGAAGGACACTGTCGATCGAATAAGAAAAAACTTCTCGATTTTGGATAATTTTTACCGGGCTCGTGAACAACTGATCTAGCCGTTCCCCCGGACGTAATTCAATTTCACTCATAGAACCATTATAGCATTTTGCTCAAAAATAAGGACAGCTCTGAGAAATGCTGTCCTATCTTAAATGATAAAAGGAAGGACTAGTTTTGTCACAGATAAGGTTTTTCTTTATTGACTGGACTTTTTAATTCTATTTTTCTTTGAAAATTTCTGACAATAGGTGTAGAATAATCTTGGAAGTAAAGTAGAGGTCTTATTCATCCTTATCGGCAATGATTTCTTGAACTATCCGACTTTTTATAGCGTTTATGAACGCTCTCTGGTCTACCTGGAGTCTGGAGATCGAAAAAAGGAGGTCAAGATGACAAATGCTGAAAAAATACCTGACGTCAATACAGATAATTTCAAGAAATTGAAAACGACGTTCATCCAAACAAGAAAAGGAGATTGTGGAGTATGACCCTACAAGATGGCTATTCAAAATCTGAAGTCGATTTAAAACTGGATAAAATCGAATCGGATATGCACCATGGATTTGAAAATGTGAAATTACGCTTCCAACATTTGGAGGAAGAAATAGATAGGCGCTTTGAACAAGTGGATAAGCGTTTTGAACAAGTGGATAAGCGTTTTGAACAAGTGGATAAACGCTTTGAACAAATAGACAGGCGCTTTGAACAAATTGAAGATCATTTGATAAAAATTGACAATCGTTTTATACAAATTGATGGCCGCTTCAATCATTTGGAAAAGCGCTTTGACCAATTCCAAGAACAAACACTCACTGTGATTGGGCAATTGGATCAGAGTTGGGATTTGAAGTTAGAAAACTATTTTTACAAGTATGATGAGAAAAGAAGAAAGGATCAGAAAGTCTTCATTCGTTGGTTGATTGGATTTGGATTCATGTTCCTGATTTCAGTTCTCTCTAACATCATCTCTACACATTTTTAATGTAGCTAAAACTAGTTTATACTCAATGAAAATCAAAAATTAAACTAGGAAGTGAGCCGCAGACAGTACTAGGGTACGGCAAGGCGAAACTGACAATGGTTAAATTTGTTTTTCAAAGAGTATTAATGAAAAAGTGAACCCTAGTTTGTCTCTCCTAGTTAGGAGTCTCGGGTTCACTTTTTTTATAGTTCAGTCAGTCTAAATTTCCTGATACTCAACTTCCAATGCTCGTTGAACGGCTGGACGCTGGGCGATTTTGTCAGTCCAAGCTTGGAGATTCTTGTACTCTTGGACATTAAGGAAGATGCCGGCTTTATCCCAAATCTTGTCTTGGGCGAGACGACCGTACCAGGACCAGATGGCCATATCCGCAATGGTGTAAGTATCGCCGGCAATATAGGGTTTCGTTGCGAGCTCCTTGTCTAGAAGGTCTAGCTGGCGTTTCGCTTCCATGGCAAAACGATTAATGGCGTATTCAATCTTTTCAGGAGCGTAGTGGAAGAAATGACCAAATCCTCCTCCCAGGAAGGGAGCAGCCCCTGTTTGCCAGAAGAGCCAGTTGAGAACTTCATTGCGTTCTGCAGGGTCACTTGGGAGGAAGTGATTGAATTTTTCAGCTAGGTAAAGGAGGATATTTGCGGACTCGAAAATCCGAACTGGCTTGTCACCAGAGAGATCTAGAAGCGCTGGAATTTTAGAGTTGGGGTTGATGGCTACAAAGTCGGAACCGAATTGATCCCCGTCTCCAATTTTAATACGAAAAGCATCATAATCTGCTGCAGTGACTCCAAGTTCTCGTAACTCTTCAAACATAATCAGTGGTTTGATTCCATTTGGAGTTGAAAGGGAGTAGAGTTGGAAAGGTTTGTCACCTCGTGGCAATGTTTGTTCAAAACGACTTCCAGCTGTTGGCTGATTAAGGCCGCCCCAGGCTCCACCCATTGCGGCAGGGTTTTCCCAGATTTCTGGTAGTTTGTATTTTGACATAATGGACTCCTTGTTTCATTTGCTACCGTTATCCTAGCAAATTCAACCAAGCTTTTCAAGTTTTTGCTACAGTTAAAAAAGCTGAGACAAAGGTCTCAGCTTGAAGTTTAGGCTCTTCATCTAGGCTGTTGCCATCATCTCTTTGGGATAATAGCGCTTGGAGAAGAGAATGAAGATTAGGGTAAAGATTGCTGCAAGCACTAGGTAGACTGGCCAAGTATTGGCTGTGAGAGTGCCGATATGCAAGAGTCCTTTGAGGAAGTAGGCGGAGAGGAAGAATCCTCCTACTGACCAGAGTATCAAGCCCACGCGCCATAGGTTGAGTGGGAGGCAGGCCCGGATAACGGCTAGGAATGAAATGGTTCCGAGTAAGTAGTAGGAGAGAGTGCCGATTTCCATACTTGACCAACCGGCAATACTTCCATAAATTTGACTAAAGAGCACTGATACAATAATCATCAAGGCGTTTGGAAGAGCTAGGAACATGGACTTCTTGAGGAAGTGAGGCTCTACTGGTTTGATGTTGCGTTCGAAAGTCAAAACAAATGGTGGGAATCCTTCGACGAATTGATCGACCAAGGTAATTTGGATTGGGATAAATGGGAAAATCATGATCCAATCTGCCCGGAAGAAGAGGACAGTGGCCATACAGATGATACTTAAGATGAAGGAGTAGATTGTTTTAATAAAGAAGATTGGTGCAATCTTACCGATATTATTCACAACCCGGCGACCTTCAAAGAGGATCTCAGGTACATCGTTAAAGTCAGAGTTCAAAAGTACTAAATTGGCAATTTGTCGAGTTGCCGGATCCCCTTCAGCCATCACAATGGACACGTCAGCTTCGCGAAGGGCAAGAATATCATTTACGCCATCTCCAGTCATGGCAGTGGTGTGTCCTGCTGTCTTAAGGGTTTGGATAATCAAGCGTTTTTGGTGAGGGGAAACTCGTCCAAAGATTGCTGTAGTAGGAACTGCCGCTTCTAATTCTTCATCTGTGACTTTAGAGCAGTCTAAGTATTGATCGTAGTTGTGGAAACCAGCCTTAGCAGCAACATTCGAAACAGTGACAGGGTTGTCCCCAGAAATGATTTTGAGGTCAACGTTTTGAGAACGAAGGTATTCCAGCGTTTCTGCAGCACCTTCACGAACCGGATCGGAGATTTCTAAAATCGTCAAAGTCTCGAGGTTATCTGGCAGAGAAGGGTGTTCCAAGTTGATAGGGTCTGGGCTCCATGCGAAGGCTAGGACACGAGAACCACGTTTTTGAGCAGCTTGAATAAAGTCAGTTGTTCCATTTACTAAGAAGTCTGTTGCTCCGAGGTAGAAACTGCCTTTCTGTTCAAATTGGATGGCTCCCCATTTTCGATCACTGGAGAAAGGGATAACAGCTGCCAAGACTGCTTCCGTCTCTGGTTGTGAAACAAAGTTGCGGATGGCACGCGCTGTTGGATTTTTATCCTCGGAATGGCTCATGTAGTGCGCCAAGTTTTCCAAGATGGCTTCCTTGGATAAATCTGTGGAAAGGACTTCTAAATCTTCAACGGTCATTTTCCCTTCCGTAATGGTTCCTGTTTTGTCTAAACACAGGGTGTCCACTCGGGCTAGCGTTTCCACAGAGTACATTTCCTGAACCAAAACCTTACGCATTCCTAGCTTGATAACAGCTGTTAGCAGGGAGGTGATGGTCAAGAGGGCAATCCCTTTTGGCAGCATACCCAAGAGAGCTGTGGAGGTATTAACCACTGAATCTTTTAACGGAAGCATTTTCATGACAAAGGCTTCAAAGAAGAGAATCAAACCGAAGGGGATAATGATTTTTCCGGTAAAATTGGCGATTTTGTTCAATTCGGAGAGTATCTTAGAGTTGATGGGTTTAACTACTTTGGCTTCGGTCATCAACTTGGCAGCATAGTTGTCGGCACCGACCCGAACAATCTGTGCTTGAACCTGACCGGATGCAAGGAAGGACCCGGAAAGCAACTCGTCATCGATATTCTTAGGAACAAGATCGCTTTCACCCGTCAGCATGGCTTCATTGGCTTCAGCCATTCCCGAGATCACCTGAGCGTCACTAGGAACTTGCTCACCAGCGGCTAGTAGAATCACGTCGTCTAGCACGAGTTCTTCAGAATCTACTGCGATTAATTGGCCGTCACGGTAAACCTGCACCTGCTCTTTATTGAGCAGATTGAGTTTATCGATCATGTGCTTGGCCCGAAGTTCGGTCACAATTCCGGAAAAGGCGTTAAAGCAGATAACCGCGAAAAAGACTAGGTTGGTCCAGGCCTGAACCAACATCAGGGCGACCGCAATCGCAAAGTTGAGGGCATTAAACAGGGTGAAGACATTTCGCTTCACAATGTCCCAGGTGCTGGTCGAAGCATCGGCGTTAAATTGGTTGACCTCATTGCGTGCAAGGCGCTCGTCAACCTGGGCTTGTGTTAGCCCAATCAATTGTTCTTTCTTATCCATATCTCTTATCTTATCAGATTTGTTTTAAAAATACTATTTGCGTGCTGAAAAAGCTTGGGGTATAATGTCAAAAAAGGAGAGAATATGTTTTATACTTATCTGAGAAGTCTGGTCGCCCTTTTGTTATGGGCTGTAAATGGCCCCGCTCGTTATGAAAATCTTGATAAATTACCAGACCTTGAGACCAATTATGTGTTAGCAGCGCCCCATAAGACGCTCTGGGATCCTGTTTACCTAGCTTTTGCGGCTCGGCCTAAGCGATTTATTATTATGGCCAAGCAAGAACTCTTTAAAAACCGTATTCTTGGTTGGTGGATTCGGATGTGTGGGGCCTTTCCGGTGGATCGGGAAAATCCAGGTCAAGAAGTTTTGAAGTACCCTGTGCGGATGTTACGAAAAAGTGATTTTTCGCTGATGCTTTTCCCATCTGGAACCCGTCACTCTTCTGAACTCAAGGGAGGAGTAGCTGTTATTGCTAAGACTGCTAAAGTCCCCATTGTACCAGCCTTTTATCAAGGCCCAACAACCATTGGCGGGCTTTTGAAGGGCCAACCGGTTACCATTCGAATTGGAGATAGTCTCGATATGAGCGACATCAAGCGCCTCAATAGTGAGGGACTAGCAGAAGTTTCCACGCGTCTCCAGGCTTCCTTCGATCAACTGGAAGCGGAAATCCAGCCGCAGGGGCGCGGCCTCTTGACTTGGTTGCTTTTGCCTATCCGTCTTGTGGTTTTACTCTTTGTGTTGGTCTTGATTCTTTTGACCGTCCTCTTTAGCTGGATTGCCTCTTTTGTCTATCAACCAACTATTGATGTGAAATAGTTTTTTCTTTTTTTCTCCGAATAAAAAAGTAGGAGGAACGCCTATGCACAATTGGAAAGAACTGATTCGCCAAAACGCTTTGCCACTGCTCCTGGTCCTTGGAGTAGTGGTTTTTTTCATCTATAAACAAGTGATATCTCAACCTCAGGCGCAAGCACCTGTCGTGGCTGTGTCCAAAACAAGTCAGACACTTCAAAGGAAGGAGGGGCAGCCAGTAAAATCTGAAACTGGTAAAATCACGGTGGATGTTAAGGGGGCGGTACGCAATCCAGGTGTCTATGAACTGTCCAGCCCGGCCAGAGCCCAAACAGCTATTCAAAAAGCAGGCGGCCTAACTTCAGAGGCCGATCCGAATGGACTCAACCTGGCTCAATTACTCAAGGATGAAGCGGTCGTCTATGTCCCTCGAGAAGGTGAGGTTCCTACCATCGCGTCGGCAGCACCGGTAGGGGGGAAAGCAGTTGGTTCGTCTGACTCTGGAAAAATAGCTCTCAATCAGGCTAGCGCAGAAGACCTGCAAAAAATCCCTGGAATTGGCAAGAAACGCGCAGAAGATATCTTAGCTTTTCGGGACCAAAACGGAGGTTTTCAATCCATTGACGACTTGAAAAAGGTATCAGGAATTGGGGAGAAGACCTTGGAAAAAATCAAGGATCATGTCCAAGTGGATTAGAGGAGAGGGACTGTGATGAAACAGTTTGTTCAGAGTGTAATCCAGAAACTGTCGCTTTCTCATGTCGCTTTTCTGACAGTTTTATCCTATTTTACTTGGGTCACTCTCCATCCTTTGCTGATTATTTTCTGGCTACTGTCAATGTGCTTCCTTTACTGGAATCAAGGGAGGGAGGTCTTTTTGATGCTAACTCTGATGTTACTGATCTTAGGCGTTACTTGGCAGTTGCGCCAGAAGCTCAGTCAGGACAAAGCGGCAATGGAGCTGGAGGCTCCTCGTCAGGTTTTTCTTAAACCAGATAGTTTGATTTACGAGGAGGAGAGTCTCAAGGGGGTCGCACAATGGGAGGGGCATTCTTATCGCTTTACCTACCGATTAAAGGAAGGAGAAGATCTTCGTTTTTTGCAAAAGGGCACTAGTTTGCCATCACTTGTGATTGAAGGAGAATTAGGAGAAGCGCGTGAGCAGGAGAATTTCGGAGGTTTTGATTATCGAGCTTATTTAGCAAACCAAGGGATTTACCACACCTTGAAGATTACCAAAATCGAACAAGTGACCTGGCAGGAGACATGGAATCCTATCGACAAGCTATCCATTTGGAGGGCCGCTTGTATCGGCTGGATTCAATCCACCTATCCAGAAGAATTGGCCTCTTACATGACGGGTTTATTACTGGGCTATCTGCCAGCGAGTTTTGAAGACCGTGGACAAGTTTATCGCCAGTTGGGAATTTTTCACCTTTTTGCCCTTTCAGGCATGCAGGTTGCTTTCTTCACCAAACTTTATCGACGAGTGTTTGCTCGCTTGGGGCTGACCAAGGAAAGTCTTAATGGGCTCCAATGGGTCTTTTCCTTCATGTATGCTGGCCTGACAGGTTGGAGTCCATCCGTTTTGCGAGCCTTGGTTCATCAGCAATTAGCTCTAGTAGGTTTGCGAGGGATGCAACAATTCTGGGTACTGATCTTACTGCTGGCCGGACTAGCCCCGCACTATTTTCGAGATATGGGAGCCATCTTGTCCTTGAGCTTTGCCCTTGTTTTGCAAGTTCTGGCTCAAGATAGATGCCTAGCGACTGGTCGGAAGCAGGCTCCCATTCTCGCCCTTGCAAGTTTGCCCGTTCTTTGTCTCTTTTTTAGTGAATACCAGCCCGTTGGGATTCTTTTGACCTTTTTATTGTCTCTTCTTTTTGACTGTATTCTTCTCCCCCTTTTCTTGACTTTACTCTTCTTAGTTCCTTTGACAAAAGGGGAAGAGGTCAACAGTCTTTTACAAGGTTTGGACTGGTGCTTGCAAATGGCCCAATCCTATTTACCTGGCCCCATCATATTTGGTCAACCGTCATTGCCAGTCTTTCTTGGCTTATGTCTCTGTCTGGCCTTTATGTGGGATTTTCGTTCCCATAAAAGACGAGTTCGTTTTTGCTTTTCCCTCTTTTTAACAGGGTTACTCCTGACCAAATTTCCCTTGGTTAACGAAATAACTCTGGTCAATATTGGTCAAGGGGACAGTATTTTTCTTAGAGATTGGCAAGGACGACATGCCCTTATTGATATTGGAGGCAAGGTCAGTTTTGGACCTAAGCCCAAACAGGATACCAAAGCCAATGCCGAGTATAGCTTGATTCCGTATCTCAAATCCAGAGGAATCAACCATTTAGAACAGGTTTTCCTCACCCATCCGGACGCCGACCATGTCGGTGACCTTTTGGCCGTGGACAAAGCTATCCCTATTTCTCATATCTATGTTAGTCCTGGAAGTCTTCACAAGGCAGGTTTTTTAGACACGTTAGAGGCCACCCAAGCTCAGATCCATCTAGTTGAACTCGGTCAGACTTGGCCTATTTTTGATAGTCAGCTTCAAGCCCTCTATCCTTTGGAGGAAGGGCAAGGGGATAACAACGATTCCCTTGTTCTATATGGTCAGTTTTACCAAACTCGTTTCCTTTTTACCGGAGATTTGGAAAAAGAAGGAGAGGACGTTCTCATGAACCACTATCCAGACTTAACGATAGACGTTCTGAAACTGGGCCATCACGGTAGTAAAGGCTCCTCAACACCCGATTTCTTGGATTACCTCCATCCCAGCCTAGCCCTGATTTCAGCCGGTAAAGACAATCGCTACCACCACCCTCATGAAGAAACCCTGGAGCGACTAAGAGAACGGGACATCCCTTGGCATCGAACCGACCAAGAAGGCGCCATCCGACTTTATGGCTGGTGGAATTGGAAAGTAGAAACCGTCCGCAAACTAGAGGTAGAGTGATACTCTTTTAATTTCAAAATCTAACATTGTCAAGGCTCATCGGTGAACCTATTGATTGCGTGCCTTGCACGCCTTATCGCAAATATTCAACAGGTCTCCCAGACCTGTTGAACTACCATCGTGGCCTTTCCTCGTCATTTTTTCAAAGTTATTCGAGTATTCTGATTTTGAAGTTAAGTCGGTATGAATACTCGTGGAGGTAGGTGGCCTTTAATTACTGGAGTAAATCTAGTGGTCATTCTAAAATCTTTGAAATGAGAAATGATTGATAAAGCGGGAACATTTTGTTAGTATGTATTTACAAATTGTATTTATAACATGGAGGAAAATATGGCAAACACTCAACCCGTTAATTTTAGAGCTGATACAGCTTATTACCAACAAACAAAAGATACCTTAAAGAAGGAAGGACTTACAGTATCAGATATCCTAAACGCAACACTAAGGAAAGTTGCTACTGGAGCCGTAGATCCCAAAGTGTTTGTAACTAGTGATCTCGAAGATTCATCCTATGATGTTGCTTTTCAAGACTTAAAAAGAGAAGTCTTACGTGGTCACCGGGAAATCATGGACGGTAAGGTGACTCCTTTAACGGAAGTGAGAAAGGAATTTGGACTTGAGTAACCAAAATGTCTATGATGTTTTTCTTTCAGATCAGGCTAAGTCTGATCTGCGTGAAATACGAGACTACATCCTTAATAACTTTTATAGTCAACAAGCAGCAGATAGTAAGACTGCTTTGATTTTGAGAGCACTGGAAACACTAGAAACCTTTCCTGAGGTCTGTCCTCTTGTCTCTAGTCGAGGTTATGGGGAATTGACGGACGACGGCAAACGCTATCGATATATGCCTATCGAAAATTACTTAGTCTTTTATTATATTGAAGGATACAGAGTCTGTGTGGCTCGAATTCTAAGCTCAAGGCAGAATTGGGCAGCCCTATTTTTGAAATAAATCAAATGACATCTCTTATATAGAGGTGTTTTTTTTAGTTTGGTGTTTTATACTCTTTTAGTTTATCTTTTATTACTGTGTTAGCTCGTCTTGCCGTACTTCAGTACTGTCTACGACTCGCTGCCTTGTACTAAAAGTAAACTAAAAGACTATATCTGTGGAGATACTATTTACCTGACAAATGTCATAAAAAGTCATGACATTCAGTGCTAGTTCTGATAATCAGTAAGGAGTAGACTAGAGCTAGATTAGGAGGAAATGATATGATTCATGTTGAAAAGTTAGTCAAGGAAATAAAGGGGAAGCGAATAGTCGACACCATATCTTTTGATATTGCTGCTGGAGAGAGTGTAGCCGTCATCGGTCCTAATGGTGCTGGTAAAACAAGTTTGATGAATTGTTTGACTGGAAAGTGGAAGGCAAGTACCGGGTTAGTGAGGGTCAATGAAAAAGCTCCTTGGGCTAAAGAGAATAAGGGGAACTTGGCTGTTTTAGGGCAAGAGAATGTGATTCCTGTAGATTTGAAGGTTAAAGAGTTATTGGCTTTCTTTCAAGATATTTTTCCAGATTCTCTCAATGATGAGGAGCTGGATAGACTTTTACAGTTTTCCCAAGAGCAAAAAAATTTATTAACTCAAAAATTATCGGGTGGACAACGACGACTTCTGGCTTTTGTGCTTTGTTTGGTTGGAAAACCCAAGGTCTTGTTCTTGGATGAGCCGACTGCGGGTATGGATACCAGTACTCGGAAGCGTTTCTGGGAAATTGTGGAGGAGTTAAAGGCTCAGGGGCTGACCATTTTTTATTCGAGTCATTATATTGAAGAGGTGGAGCATACTGCGGATCGGATTCTTTTGATTCATCAGGGAAAACTGTTGCGGGACACAAAACCAGAATTGATGAGAAGTGAAGAGCAGGTCAAGGTTGTAACCTTAGCAAGAAATTGGATGAGTACTCTATCTCCTCATCTCTACTATGAAGTAGAGGATAAGGGAGAGAATGTGAACTTTAAGACTCAAAATATTGAGGAAGTCTGGGAGGAGCTATCAGCCCAAGGTTGTAGCATTACAGATGTTCAAATTCAGAATAAGAGTTTGTTAGATATTTTATTTGAGCAAACCAAGGAGGAGAAGCGATGAAAGCCTTATTAAAAATTGAAAGCTTGAAACAGGTGCGTAGTATGTGGATTTTTGCACTAGGTGTTGGTATGCCACTCATTTTCTTTCTAATTTTCTCCTCAACTATTGATTTCGGAGATCCCAAGGTTCAAGCAGTTTTCGTTCGAAACTACATGTTGACAATGACCTCGTTTTCCATGTCTAGTTTTGCCTTGTTTACTTTTCCTTTGATGCTACATGAGGATCGAAAAAATCACTGGACAGATTTTCTTCGCTATTCACCGATTTCAAGCTCTCGTTATTACCTGTCTAAAATCTATCGGGTTTTTCTAACCTACTTGGTGTCCATTCTATTAGTGTTCTCAGTGGGAGCTTTGGTACGGGGTGTTTCGATGTCTCCTTGGGAATGGGGAGGTGCGGCTTTCTTGCTAATACTAACGTCAATTGTTTATTTAGCAATTGGACTTTTAATAGGTTTCTTACCATCAGAACAATCCATGTCCGTGGTGGCCAATATATGCTTTTTCATCCTAGCTATTTTGGGAGGATCTTGGATGCCAATTTCGGTGTTTCCAGAATGGGTTCAGAGAATTTGCAAATATACCCCAGGCTATCATGTCAATCAAGCTGTTCTTAGTTTCGTAGAAAATTCCCGTTTGAACTGGAAATCTTTAGCATTTGTTGCGATCTATACCTTTATCTTCCTAGCTATAGTACAATATAGTAAACAGAAGAAAGAGGGGAATTAGGATGTTTGAAAAGCGAAAAGTCAATCCGATGTATTTTATTGGGCTTATTTTTCTCATTTTTCCCATTGCATATGCATGGGGCGATGTAGATTTTCCTGTTATAGTTGGATCGTCTCTTTTGTTTGGTGCCTTCTATATTTCCTTGCTTTATACTCGAAATCCCTTGTATGAAAAAGTCGCTTGGTTTTATATGCTGGTCTATATTCTGTATATGTCCTTAGAAAGAAACTTACAGTTTTCTTTGTTTCTCTTTAATCTCTCAAATTTATTATCCTGGCATTATACGGAAGATCGTTGGACTTTTCGAACTATTTCCTATATCTTGGCTCTAGCTATTTGTTTAGGGTGGGCTATTCTAGGGCCTTTTACTTGGGAGACTGTGGTCTTTATGTTTGTTCTTCATTCTTTTGCTTTGTTTATGTTTTATGGTGGTCGTCAGGAAATGGCAAAAGAAAAAATGGAAAAGCAGTTGCAGGAACAGAATGCCTCCATTAACCTTCTTATTGGGGAAAACGAACGAAATCGCATTGGGCAAGATCTTCATGATAGTTTGGGGCATGTTTTTGCGACTATGGCCATAAAAGCAGAGTTGGGGTTAAAGCAATTGGAAAAAGGGAATTTGTCGGCGGTCCAACAAGAATTAGAGGATTTGCAGGCTACGAGTCGAAAGAGTATGATGGATGTCAGGAACATTGTCAATCAATTGAAGTATCGGAGTTTGGAAGAAGAACTACTGCAATTGCAAGAAGTGTTTGAAATGGCAGGGATCGATTTACAAGTCCAAAAAGAATTGGAGGTGTCGAATTTATCACCAGTTCTCCAATCCAATCTCACCATGATGGTAAGGGAGTTAGCCAATAATGTCATTAAACATGCGGAGGCTGACCATGCTTGTTTACGATTTAAAAACTTAGGAGATCAGATGTTAGTCGAAATGGAAGATGATGGCAAGGGCTTTTTGAATCAGACGACTACGGAACTTGTCTCTTTGCGCAATCGCTTGTCATTGATTCATGGCCAAGTGACCATCGAATCACCCAGTCGTCCAACCCTAGTCCGTCTGAGTCTACCTTTTAGAAAGGAGTAACCATGAAATTATTAGTAGCAGAAGACCAATCTATGTTGCGGGATGCCCTGTGTCAGTTATTGCTTTTAGAAGATGAAGTTGAACAGGTATATGCTGCCAAGGATGGTCGGGAAGCCATTGATTTACTCCAGCAAAAAGAAGTAGATGTTGCTATTTTAGATATTGAAATGCCTGATGTGACGGGATTGGAAGTTTTAGAATGGATTCGTGAACATCAAGAGGTGCGCGTGATTATTGTAACGACTTTTCGGCGAACAGGTTATTTCAAAAGGGCTTTGACAGCAGAGGTGGATGCCTATGTACTGAAAGAACGTTCGATTTCAGACTTAATGGCGACAATTCGTAAGGTTTTACAAGGACATAAGGAGTATTCACCGGAGTTGATGGAAGAAATGACGCATTCGACTAATCCTCTCAGTCCTCGTGAAGTTCAAGTTTTAAAAGGGATAGCTCGTGGTTTGTCCAATCAAGAGATAGCTCAGGAACTCTATCTCTCTAATGGTACCGTTCGAAACTATGTGACGAGTTTGATGACAAAACTTGGAGCTAACAACCGAACGGATGCTCTGATCATTGCTCAGAAAGAGAATTGGATTTAGTGATACATTTAAAATCTAATCATGTCAGGGCTTTCTGATGAATGGCATTAACAATCTAGACTAAATATGGATAATCCTCCAAATTAAAGGTTTTGGAGGATATTTTTGTATATATAAGAAGATGAAAACAGACCGGCTGATGCCGGTCTGTTTATCAGTTTTATATTAGACTATTATACGAAATCAGTACACTCGAGAAATTTCAAAGAGATGACTAGGAAAGCCGATGAAGGTTGTTCAACAGGTCTGGGAGACCTGTTGAATATTATCGATAAGGCGTGCAAAGCACGCAATCAATAAGTTCACCGAAGAGGCTTGACAACGTCAGAATTTGAAATTTAATGAGTATTATTTGATGCGTCCTGGGCGTTCTTTATAGCCGTAGTAAGCGTCTTCGATAATTTCTTGCATATGCTCTACAAGAGCCAGGCGTGGGTTGGCTGGTGTACATTGGTCTTCATAGGCTAGCAGGGCAAGTTCACGAGAGTGTTTTTTGAGTTCTTGCTCGTCGACCCCCTGTGCTTTGAGGTTCATCTCAATACCAACGCGTTCACCGAGGTCATAAACAGCCTGTGCATAAGCTGCGACAGCTTCTTCTGGAGTAGAACATGGTAGACCAAGCATGCGGGCGATGTCTTGGTATTTTTCATCTGCCTTGTAGTAGTTGTATTTTGGCCAAGTTGCTGTTTTGGCGGGACGTGTACCGTTGTAGCGAATCACGTATGGCAAGAGGATTGCGTTGGTTCGTCCGTGAACAGTGTGGAACTGAGCTCCCAATTTATGAGCGATGGAGTGAGAGATACCGAGGAATGCGTTGGCAAAAGCCATTCCCGCCATGGTTGAAGCATTATGCATTTTTTCGCGAGAAACAAAGTCGGCATTCTTCACAGAATTTTCCAAGTTTTCAAAGACCAATCGAATGGCTTGAAGGGCTAATCCATCTGTATAGTCATTGGCAACAGTTGAAACATAGGCTTCGGTTGCATGGGTTAGGACATCCATACCGGTGTCGGCAGTGACGTGAGCTGGAACAGTCATAACCAAGGCTGGGTCAACGATTGCGACAGTTGGTGTGAGTGAGTAGTCTGCAATTGGGTATTTACGGTTATTGGCTTTGTCTGAGATAACAGCAAATGGAGTAACCTCAGAACCGGTACCAGAAGTAGTTGGGATAGCAATGAATTTTGTTTTCTTGCCAAGCTCAGGAAACTTGAAGGCCCGTTTGCGGATGTCCATAAATTTTTGAATCAAGTCATGGAAATCAACTTCTGGTTGCTCATAAAAGAGCCACATGACCTTGGCAGCATCCATTGCGGATCCCCCCCCAAGTGCAATGATGGTATCAGGGTTGAAAGTCCGCATCATCTCGGTTCCCTTGTAGACGGTTGTGATGTCTGGATCTGGTTCAATATCGGCAAAAATTTGGTAAACAATTTTGTTCCGACGGAGATGGAGTTGTTCAAGTATACGATCGAGGAATCCTAATTCTACCATTGAAGGATCTGTTACAATCATAACGCGTTCTACATCACGGCATTTTTGGAGATATTGGATGGAGTCGCGTTCAAAGTATGTTTTGGAGGGAACTTTAAACCATTGCATATTATTTCTACGTCTTCCTACTTTTTTGATGTTTAAGAGATTGATAGCACTTACGTTGTCACCAATTGAGTTACGTCCATAAGAACCGCATCCAAGAGTGAGAGATGGTAGGAAGGAATTGTATACATCTCCAATACCGCCGAAGGTGGATGGTGAGTTCCAGATAACCCGAATAGCTTTAACCAAGTTACCAAAGTCCTTGGCAAGTTCAGCATCTTCGGTATGGATGGCAGCGGAGTGTCCAAGTCCATCGAATTCCACCATTTGACGAGCTTTGTCTAGGCCATCTTCACGAGAATCTGCTTTTAAAACAGCAATAACTGGAGAAAGTTTTTCGCGAGTCAAGGGTTCTTTTGGACCGACTTGTGAGACTTCAGCAGCTAAGATATTGGTGCCTTCTGGAACGGAGAAGCCAGCTTGTTCAGCAATCCAAGCCGCTGGTTTCCCAACGATATTCGGATTCAATTTGGCAAGGGCACAGTTCTTCCCATTTGCTTTAGCTCCGAAACAGAATTCTTCGAGAAGAGCTTTTTCTTTTTTGTTTACAAAATAGGTGTGGTAGGATTTGAATTCGTCAATAAACTCTTCATAAATTTCTTTGTCAATGATCACTGCTTGTTCGGATGCACAGACCATTCCATTATCGAAAGATTTAGACATAACGATGTCGTGTGCGGCTTGGCGAATATTGGCAGTTTTTTCAACGTAGGCTGGCACATTTCCAGCACCAACTCCTAAGGCTGGTTTTCCACAAGAGTAGGCAGCACGTACCATGGCATTTCCACCAGTTGCTAGAATCGTAGCAATTCCGGCATGGTTCATAAGGGCTGCAGTTGCTTCCATGGATGGTTGTTCAATCCATTGAATACAGTTTTCAGGAGCACCCGCTGCGATAGCGGCATCTCGAACGATACGAGCTGCATGTGCAGATGATTCTTGTGCGGAAGGGTGGAAGGCAAAGATGATTGGATTCCGAGTCTTCAAAGAAATCAATGATTTGAAAATTGCTGTTGAAGTTGGGTTCGTGGTCGGTGTGATTCCGCAGATAACCCCAACTGGTTCCGCAATTAAGGTAAGACCAGTAACGTCGTCTTCTTCGATAACTCCGACGGTTTTAGTATGGCGCATGTTGTTAACCACGTGCTCGCAAGCAAAAAGATTTTTAGTTGCCTTGTCTTCAAAAACACCGCGACCAGTTTCTTCGTAGGCATGCATGGCCAAAGTGCCATGTGCGTCTAAAGCTGCAACAGAGGCTTTAGCCACAATATAATCAACCTCTTCTTGATTGAGCTTACGCATTTCCTCAAGGGCAATCAATCCCTTAGAAACCAAGTCATCGACATGAGTTTGAGCTAGTTGTTCTTTTTCTTCTTTTGTGATAGTTTTTTCAGTCATACTACTCTCCTAATCTTTGTTAAGTATTTCACATTTATTATTATAGCGCATTCGGGATTGTTTGTAAAGTTTTTCACAAGGTTTTTTTAAAAAAATTTCAAATAGGCTGAAACAGGAATTTTTGCTAGAATAGAAGAAAAGGGGGAAGCATGACAGCAATTCGACAAGTAGAAAAAATGACAGCAGGGGATTTTCCAGCCTTAACCGTGGTTGCTGGAGAAGATGTGGGGCAGTTTTCTTTACTAAAGGAAGAAGTACTCCGTAAAATTGGCTTTGATCCAGCTGATTTAAGTATGAGCCGCTTGGATATGCGGGAAACTCCTTATGTACAGGTTCAGGAAGAGTTGGAAAGTCTGCCTTTTTTTGCAGAAAATAAGTGGGTAGTCTTGGATTCTTTTCTGGATTTGACGACGGGGCGGAAGCGTTATTTGTCAGATGAGGATCTCAAGCGTTTTGAAGATTATGTGCAGAATCCAAGTGCTGATACCAAGGTTCTTATTTTTGCGGAAGGGAAGCTGGATGGAAAACGTCGTTTGGTCAAGTTGCTTAAACGTCAAGCCTTATTATTAGAAACCAAGCAGTTCAAAGAGAAGGAGTTTCGTTCCTTTTTACAGGAAGAGTTAAGAAATCGAGGCTGGAAGCTTGGGGCAGATTTACAGGATGTCTTGCTGGAGAAATCTATGCTGAATGTGAGCCTGCTTCGTCAAAACTTAGCCTTTCTGGAAGACTACAGCAATCTAGCTACTTTGACGGTTGAAGAACTACGACAGCTACTCCCCAAAACCTTACAGGACAATTTTTTTGATCTCTCTAGTCTTCTCTTACAGGGGAAGTTGGAGGCAGCCAGGTCTTTAATGGCGGATTTACGGCTCCAGGGCAAAGATGATATCCAAATCCTTGCGCTATTACTCAGCCATTTTCGCCTCTTTCTCTATGTGCGGTTCCTCAGTCCCTCTACTGAAGCCAACCTGGTGGCTGAATTGAAAAAATTGACGGGGATTAGTTACAATCCTTACCGAGTTCGATTTGCCCAAAGAGATAGCCAAGCACTCCCAACCAGCTATCTACGCAAGATCTATGAAAAAATGATTCAAACGGATTATGATATGAAAACGGGATTGTATGACAAGGCCTATTTGATGGATCTGTTGATGATTGAGATGGTGCAAGGTCTCGAGCAGAAAAATTGAAATAGCAGCGTTTTTGAAGTATGATGGAAGAAGGAAAAAAGAAAGAGGTAAAATTGAGTATGATCTATACAGTACCTGAATTGCCATACGCATATGATGCTTTGGCACCACATATTGATGAAGAAACCATGCACTTGCACCATGATAAGCACCACCAAGCTTACGTTAACAATCTAAACGCTGCCTTGGAAAAACACCCTGAAGTGACAGCGGATATTCTAGATCTCTTGAAAGATGTTCAGTCTATCCCTGCTGATATTCGTCAGGCTGTCATCAATAACGGTGGTGGTCATGTCAATCACTCCCTTTTCTGGGAAATGATGACACCAGAAACTACAGCTCCATCTGCGGAATTAGCAGCAGACATTGAAGCAACATTTGGTTCCATAGATGCCTTCAAAGAAGCCTTCGCCGCTGCAGCAGCAACCCGCTTTGGTTCAGGCTGGGCATGGTTGGTGCTCAACGCTGAAGGAAAATTGGAAGTTGTCTCTACAGCTAACCAAGATAACCCAGTATCCAATGGTCAAGAACCACTTCTAGGCTTGGACGTTTGGGAGCACGCTTATTATGTAAGCTACCGTAACCTTCGCCCAGACTACATCAAAGCCTTCTGGAATGTGGTTAACTGGAATAAAATATCGGAGCTCTACGCAGCTGCAAAATAACAGACAAAAACTTGCTCCCTAAACAAGGAGCAAGTTTTTGTGCTAGATAGGTAAAAAATAGAAAGAGCTTGAACAGCAACCTTAGAGAGGAGCTACTGATGACCTGTGTTTTTTGTAAGGGAATTAAAGAAGAGAATATCCTTTTCCAATCTAAATATTTCAAAATGGTTTGGGATATTAATCCTATTCAATCAGGACATTTACTTGTGATTTCTAAGGAGCATTATGAATCTTTAGAGCAACTGCCTGAAAGAATCCGCTATGAACTTGTGGATTTACAAGCTTATTTGACAAAGGTTTTTCGTGAAAAAACAGAAGTAGATGGTGTTTCTTTGGTCTACAATGATGGTGTGATGGATCCTGGGACACATTTCCATTTTCACCTCATTCCTCGCTATCGAATGGATGGCTTCTGGGATCCGATAGATGTCGAAAGGGTGGAAATGGATGTCACACATTTGTTAGAAGCGATGAAAAAATGGCGGATTAATCAATGTCATTAAGTTAAGGATTTCGAAAGCTCCTAAATTGAGCTTTCGAAATCCTTTTTTTGCTATACTTAGGCTCAAGGAGGTGGATAGAATGCCAAATCAATTAAAGAATCAACTACGAAAAAGTATTGCTGCTGTGATAGAGCGAGATCGAGGAAGTTTGATCCATAACCCATCTGATTTTTCTCGTAATCGGGAACTATCTCTCGATAAAACGGTGAATCTAATCCTTGGTATGTCCGGGAAATCCATTTCTAAAGAATTGTTAGATGCTGATCTTTGGATCACGGAATCTGCTTTTGTACAAGCTCGCTACAAAATCAAATCAATCGCTTTCTATAAAGTATTCAAAGAATTCACCTCAAAAATTCCTATAGATGATTCGATACCTATTCTAGCTGCAGATGGAAGTGACGTGAATATTCCTAGAAATCGAGCAGATGAGGGAACCTCTTTTCAAGTTGATGTAGGAAATAAGCCGTATAACCTGATTCATCTGAACGCATTTTATGACCTAAACACAGGGATTTATACCGATATCATAGTACAAGATAAAAGGGAGGCAGACGAGCGACAGGCGGTCATTGATATGATGGAGGTATCTCCCTTTTGAAACAGCTCTGGTAATCATGGATTGGGGATATGAGAGTTATAACCTTATGACACATTTTGAGCAAAAAGGATGGAAATATATTATCCGTGTCCAGAATGGTCTGGAATCTTTTGCATCAAGATTTCATTTACCGGACACCTCAATTGAAAAAGAAGTTGCCATCAAATTGTCTAGGAATCAGACAAAACAGATGAAAAATCTTTATAGACAGTCTCCAAAAAAATATCGATTTGTACCCCATAATTCCAGATTTGATTTCCTCTCGGACTCTATTAGTTATGGAAGTGATCCTCAATTTTATGAACTGCATTTTCGGATTTTAAAGTTTCCGATAAGTGAAGGAAAATATGAGGTCCTTGTTACAAATTCAGACTTGCCTTTTGAGGAAATTAAAAAACTCTATGCCCGTAGATGGGGCATAGAGACAAGTTTTAGAGACCTAAAGTATAGTATAGGTCTGGTTCATTTTCATGCAAAGAAGAAGGAAGGTGTTCTTCAAGAAATTTATGCACGTTTTACAGAGTTTAACTTCTGTAGATGGATCACCATGAAAATTAGTGATACAATGCCCAGCTTAGAAAACTACCAAATCTGCTTTTCTGATGCTGTTTATGCCTGTAAACAATTTCTGAAAAACAGGCTCACTTCTTCTAAGTTGAAAACTTACATAGAAAGACATTTATCAATCATTCGTCCAGGTCGGACGTTTAAAAGGCGACTGAAAAATCAATCAGTAGTAAGCTTCACCTATAGAGTATCGTAATTTTAAAAATTTCTGTTTATTCAACTGATTTTAGTGCTTCTAACATATCTACTTTTTTGAGCCATTGATTTACAATGAGACCTAGGAGAACGAGGATCGTAATGATGACGAAGGCAGGAATAATGTAAATGATAGCTCCTAAATGTGGGTTAAAGAGGATGAATTCAGGTGGAATCATCTGAATCATGTAAGCATGTAGCCATCTTCCCATTAGGAAACCTAAGAGAATTCCGAAAATAGAGAGATAGATAGATTCACGATAAATGTAGAGGGTAACTTCTTTGTCATAAAATCCGAGTACTTTAATAGTGGATAGTTCACGGATTCGTTCGGCGACATTGATATTGGTCAAGTTATATAGAATAACGATCGCAAGAAGTACGGACGTGGCAATTAAAACAATCATGACGCGGTTGAGGGACTGAACGATGGTGGTGACTTGTTCTTTTAGACTTGTATTTTGTACGACACCTTGCACATTATCTAGTTTCATAAACTCATTTGCCATGCGATTCGTTTCTTCTTTACTTGTGTTTTGAAGTCGAATTAAGCTAGCGTTTTCGAGTGCCGGTGTTTTAAAAGCCTGATCATAGGCGTTTGTATTCATGAAAATAAAGTGTCCCATGTACATCTCAATAATTCCGGAGACTTTGATTGTTATGGATTGTTGATCACCTGTTTCGACTGTAAAGGAATCACCAACTTGCAAATCAAGTATTTGAGCTAATTTTTCAGAAATGAGAGCACCTTCAGAAGGTAATTCTAAAGACTCTTGACTTTGACGATTCACAAGGTGTATATAATTTTCGAATTCCTTCTTATTTTGATCGTCTGCAGCTAACAGGGTGATGGACTGTTGGTCTTGCTTTTCACCTGCCACCTTGGTAACTTTTTCATAATGAACCGGCATGGAGCTTTTTATGGCTTTGTCATTTAAGAGTTTATCAAAAGCACTCTCTTCTTGAGTTGAATTCGTTTCTTGAGTAGCGACAATCATGTCGTATTTAATCAAATCGGTAAACTGACGATTGTTTAGGTCAGCAATCGAAGAGCGAACTCCTAGTCCAGCAAATAGCAAGGCAATGGAGCCGCAAACTCCAAAAATAGTCATGAACATCCGTTGCTTATAACGGAAAATGTTTCGAGCAGTAACCTTTTGAGTAAAACTCAAACGAGTCCACAGTGGTTGGATTTTTTCCAAAAGGATCTTTTCTCCTGCAACAGGTGGTTTGGGTAAGAGAAGTTGTGCGGGTTGCTCAGTTAATGCTTTGCGTGCGACTAGATAGGCGGGAAGAACAGTACTTAAGAGCCCCAGTAATAGTGCTAAAAGAGTTTTTCCAGGGTAAAAGTGAAGTTCCATAGGTGCTAGGACAATCTTTTGACTGTAAGTAGAATAAATAATGGACGGAAGTAGGGTATGTCCCAAAATTGTTCCAATGACAGTTCCTAAAATCCCAGTGACAGCACCGTACATCACAAATTTGCGAATGATTTCTTTTTTATCATATCCAAGTGCTCGGAGGGTTCCCATTTTTAAGCGCTCTTCATCAACAAAGCGAGCCATCGTTGTAAAGGTTACCATGGCAGCAATGAAGTAGAGCACAAGTGGAAAAATATTCCCAACAGAATTGATAATGGAGGCATTATTTTCATAGGATACATAGCCTTCAGAACCGGGAATTTCCCGTCGGGTGTAGACAGCATAGGTGGGACTAGCTAAGTTATCGAGCTTGTCTTGAGCCTGAGCTAATTCTTCTTCCTTGGTTTTGATGTCTGACTCTGCTTTTGGTTTTTCTTTCTCAAAAGCAGTCTGTTTGCTGGCAAATTCTTTTTTTGCAGCATCTAATTCTTGGCTTTTTGCATCCAATGCCAGAAGTTGCTCAGGACTTAGAAGGTCTCGTTGACTCTGGGCAAGTGCCAATTCTTGTTCCATCTGCCCAAGCTCAGTATCGGCATCTCGCAATTGCTTTTCAGTTGCCTTGAGTTGAGCTTTGGCCGCTTGAATTTGCGTTTGTCCCTGATCGACTTTTGCTTGTCCTTCCTTTTTTAGTTCCGCAAGACGCTGATCTGGCTGATCGGCTACCAATTTTTGAATTTCGTCCTTATAATCATGAACCTGATTTAAATAGGCATCATCGTAAGGGCTTAAGGAGGATAAATCCGAATAGGCGATACGAGCTAGCATGTAGACATCTGAGTTAAAGGCTTGAGGAGGTATCACGGCATAGCCACGTAATTCTCCACTGCCTGCTGTGCTTTGACCCATGTTGACACGTGAGAGGAGTTCAGATGAATTGACAAAACCGCTGATGGTGAAGGTTTTGTGCTTCAAGCTATTTGAAGTTGAGTCCTCTTTTTCCTCGATTGTGATGGTGTCACCGATTTTATAGCGATTTTGTAGGGGTGCAGTTAGGGCAATCTGGTTCGATTCACTGGGCAAAGTCCCTTCAACCAAATCATAAGTGGATAACTGATCGGGCGTTGAGAAGATTCGAATGGCATCAGTGCTGTTCTTTAAGACTACATCTTTGAAATAGCCATATTCCACAACAGCCTGATTTTCAAGACTGTCTAATAATTCTTGATCTGTTTTATCTAAGCCATAATTACTGAAAACATATAAATCAGCGACCTGGTGCTGTCTAAAAAAGTGTTCCCCTGTAGATTGCATGTTGGGAGGTGTCACCTTTAGACCAATCAGAGCAAAGGACCCTAGTGCCATGAGAGAGATAATGGATAGAACACGTCCTTTTGAGCTACTAAAGGACTGTCGGATATCTTTCCAATAAGTTTTTGAAGCCATGGTACGCTCCTTCTAGTATTCTAATTCAGAGATGGATTGCGGTTCAGGATTTAATTCAATCGACTGAACTTTGGCATCGTGCATGCGGATTACTCGATCTGCGATAGGAGCCAGAGCCCCATTATGGGTGACGATAATAACGGTCGAACCTTTCTTTCGAGCCATGTCTTGTAAGATTTGCAAAACTTGCTTACCAGTTTTGTAGTCAAGGGCACCCGTTGGTTCATCACAGAGTAGGATTTTTGGGTTTTTGGCAACTGCACGTGCGATAGCCACCCGCTGTTGTTCACCACCTGATAGCTGTGCGGGAAAATTATGGATCCGATGCTCCAAGCCCACATCCTTGAGAGTATGGACTGGATCCAAAGCGTCCTCCACGATTTCTGATGCAAGTTCCACATTCTCTTTGGCTGTCAGATTGGCAACTAAGTTATAGAATTGAAAGACGAAACCAACATCCTCTCGTCGGTATTTTGTGAGTTGATGGGCACTATGATTGGAGATATCTGTCCCGTCAATGATGACCTGGCCTTCATCATTTGTATCCATCCCACCAAGGATGTTAAGAACGGTCGATTTTCCAGCACCTGAGGATCCAAGAATGATGACTAACTCTCCTTTTTCAATTTCAAAGTTAATATCATTGTTGGCGACAATTTCGGATTCTCCAACCTGGTAACGTTTGAAACTATGTTTCATTTCAATATAAGACATCTTGTTTCCTTTCTTAAATAAACACATTGTTGATTTAGTTACCACTTTAGTATATAGTTGAATGATGAGGAAAACAATCATCAATCTTGCCGAATTTGTTGATTTAAGAAAGGAGATAGAATGACTCAGAGAAGACAGACCTTAACCAAGAGCTATATCAAAGAAGCACTTACCCTTTTATTGAATGAGGAACGCTTTGAGGATATTTCCGTTAGCAAAATTTGCAAAAAATCAGGTATTAATCGTGGAACTTTTTACCTGCATTATCTGGATAAATTTGATATGATGGATCAATTAAAGGAGGAGACAATAGGGGATTTAAAAGTCATCCTGACAGACGGAGACAAGAAGCCTCGGCAGATTATTCGAGAAGCTTTGGAATACATCCAAAGTGATTTTGCCTTTCTCTATGCTGTTTCCCAATCTAGCTATGCCAATTTTTCAGAAACAATGAAAGAATTTGTTTTGGTTTTAGTGGACTGGGCACCAAATGGTAAAAAGCGCGTGACACAGATGTACGACATCCCTCAAGATTATGCACTGGGGATTCTTGCTGCTAGTATTGAATCGATTATTAGTCGGTGGTTACAGGGCGGGGCTACTGAAGAGATAGAAGAAGTAACGAATATGATTCTCCGTGTTTCTAAATTTGATGAATGGTTGTAAATCTTGGATTTTTTAGCATAAAAAGCCACAAATCGAGCTTAGGCTGATTTGTGGCTTTTGCTTCTTATCTTATTTTTAAAATCTCAATGAATAAACATGGCATCACCAAAGCTGAAGAAGCGGTAGCCTTCTTGGATGGCGTGGTGGTAGGCTGCTAGATTTTATTTTTAATGATAAATATACCTTTTATAACCATGTAAAATACAATTATCGAAATAAGAATAGTTAGGCTAGGTAACCACAAACCAGAATATGCAATGATTCCCTGCCCGAACAGCTTAGCGATATAATGAACAAAATAAATGATTATAAAATTAAAAATAGTCGAAACAAGGATAATGATAGAAGCGTGAAAAATTGACTCCGTTAGCCTTATTTTTAGCAACTGTTGCTTTGAAGTTCCTAATATTTGAAGTTGGATAATCTCTTTGAAATCTTGGTTTGATGATATGATACTAATAGAAATCGTATTAGCAAGAATGAGAAGAATTGGTGCAAGCATGTATGCAATAAAGGAAGCTCGTGCTTCATAAATGGCGTTTTCTGTACCTGCAAAGACATACATATTTTGTGTAAAGATCATAAAACCAGAAGTGAGAGTCACTCCCATAGTTAGAGAGGTTTGTAGACTCTTTAAATAGTTTGGGTTTTGGAGTAAATTCCAGAATCCAGTATTATATGCATAGTGTTTCGAGTTGAAAAATTTATGGATGATTCTTAACGCTAGTATTTGTACTTGCGGAGAAATGATTTGAATAATAAACAAGTGAAGTATGAGTAAGTAAAGTATCCCGGAAGACTGGGGGAGTATTTGCTCCGGAGATCTATCAGACACATCAGATGTGATATAAAAGGCACATAGAACCCAGAGAGTAGCGACAAGTAAAATGTTTATGAGTTTGGTTATTAAATGTAAGATTTTTTTCTTTTGAGGCCTATTTTCGAACTGCTTATCTGCTTCTAAAAAACGTAGCGAATAAAAATAAGCTCCAAAGCCAACAATTGTTGGAACAATTAGACTACTAATAATGAAGGTGAGGAATGATGCATTAAAAAATAAATTTGGTAATTCATCTTGACCGAGGAAGAATTGTAGAAAACTGTAATAATCATCAACGACAAGGAAGGCTAAGAAGGTCCCAAAAATACTTATGATTAAAGCCATGAGAAAAAATTGCCCAGATACTAATAAGGAGAGCTGTTTCTTATTTGCCCCTAATATAGTCCACAACTGGTGATCTTGTTGAAAAATATTCATAAGTAGCCTAATAATATTGGAGATTAGGAAGAATAGGGTTGTTCCACCAAAAATTAGCAACATTTGAAAAAGTTGTATTGGTGCAGCTACAATTGAAGATGATGAGCTTGTTGTGCCTATTAAAGATACCCCAATGATTAAACTAGCAGTGAAAAGAAGAGGTATTGTCCCAAGCCATTGCTTTTTTGAATAGAGAAATTGATACCAAATGAGTCTCAACATATTTTCTCACCTCACTCATTGATAGTTTCAAGTGCTTGATAAAGTTTTTCAGCAGTTGGTCTATGGATAACTTTTGATATGCGACCGTCTTTTAAAATAAGAGATTTATCGGTCATAGAAGCCAATTCAATATCATGTGTAACCATGAGAACACACTTCCCACTAATTGCGAAATTTTTAAGGGCCTCAAAAATTAATTGTCTAGAAATACTATCTAAGGCTCCAGTAGGTTCGTCAGCAAAAATAACCTTACTGTCCGTGAGTATTGCGCGAGCAATGGCAACTTTTTGTTGTTCTCCACCAGATAAATTAGCTACTTTTGCAGTTATATCCGCTTCAAAATTTAGACTTTTTAAAAGACTTTTGATTTGATCATCTGCTATTTTTTTACCAGAGAGCCTAAGCGGCAAGGTGACATTTTCTAATACGGGTAAGGCTGGAACAAGATTATAGTCTTGAAAGATAACAGCAATATCCTTTCGTCTAAATAAGGCCAATTTACGATCGTTCAAGGAATAAGGATTTATATCATTGATCAAAATTTCCCCACTAGTTGGTCGTGATAAACTGGATAAGCAACTAAGTAAGGTTGATTTTCCAGAACCACTGATACCTAGTATAGAGATAAACTCGCCATAATTAGCAGACAATGAGATTCCTTTTAGTACTGATATTTTTTTGTTTTTATCAATCATAAAATCTTTTGTTACATTGGTTGCGTATACTGCCAAATTTTTAATCATAAAAACCTCCCGATTTTCAGGCTATATTGTGTACATTGAACGAGGCTATAGGTAAGCGTGGCAACTCTTGGGGTTGAATAAAGAATTTGTTTTTTGTTTTCTAAAATAAGAAGACTCAATTTTGTAGCGCTTTCAACAACATTATACTACTTCTAGCACGAAAAAACATAAGTGCTAGGTCTTAAGAAATATGTATTTTATTTGATACTCTTTTAATTTCAAAATCTGACATTGTCAAGGCTCCTAGGTGAACCATTAGTTCTACCATCGTAGCCTTTCCTCGTCATTTTTTCGAAATTATTCGAGTATTCTGATTTTGAAGTTAAGTTGGTATGAGATATCAGTTTTTTAGAAATTAGAAAAAGAGATTAGAAACAAGTCTTAAAAATAGAAAATAGCTTAGAATTGTGTCTTAAACACATTGATTCTAAGCTATTTTTAATTGTTTAGAGTGGGGTATTTTGCTGTCACTATTCTCAATGAATAAACATGGCATCACCAAAGCTGAAGAAGCGGTAGCCTTCTTGGATGGCGTGGTGGTAGGCTGCTAGGGTTTGTTCGCGGCCAGCAAAGGCTGAGACCAGTATGACGAGGGTTGATTTTGGTAGGTGGAAGTTGGTTGAGAAGGCGTCTACAACTTGCCACTGGTAGCCAGGTTTGATGAAAATGTTGGTCCAGCCACTGGCTCCAACGAGTTTGCCTTGGTTGTCTCGGGCAACGGTTTCCAGGGTTCGGATGGTGGTGGTGCCGACAGCGACGACTCGGTTTCCGGCTTCTTTCACCTGATTCAAGGCTTGGGCTGTTTGGTCTGAAATGGTGTAGTATTCCGAATGCATATCGTGGGCTTCCACATCTTCTACGGATACGGGGCGGAAGGTTCCGAGTCCAACATGGAGGGTGAGGTAGTGGATTTGAACACCTTTAGCTGCGATGGCTTCCAACAATTCTGGTGTAAAGTGAAGTCCCGCGGTTGGGGCGGCGGCAGAGCCATTTTCTTTCGCATAGACGGTCTGGTAGCGTTCACGATCTTCTAATTTTTCATGAATATAAGGAGGAAGAGGCATCTCGCCGAGGCTCTCTAGAATTTCCAAGAAGATTCCCTCATATTGGAATTGAATGATGCGACCGCCGTGCTCCAATTCTTGGATCACTTCAGCTTGAAGGCGGCCGTCTCCAAATTCAATCCGAGCGCCAACTTTCAGTCGTTTGGCGGGTTTAGCAAGAACCTCCCATTGATCGCCTTCTGTATTTTGCAAAAGCAGGAGTTCCACATGACCACCGGTCTCTGTCTTTTGCCCATAGAGACGAGCGGGCAACACGCGCGTGTTGTTGAGAACGAGCGCATCGCCTGGATTCAGGTAGTCAATCAGATGGTCAAAATGGCTGTCCGTCATCTCCCCACTCTCCCGGTCCAAGACCAGTAAGCGGGAGGAGGAGCGATCCTCGAGTGGAACCTGAGCAATCAGCTCTTCCGGTAATTCAAAATCAAAATCACTAGTTTTCATATTGGATCCTTATAGTTGATAAAATAAAAAGAAATAGTACAGCAGAAGCAGGAAAGGTGTGCTCACCAAAAGAAAGGCCAGAAAGCTCAAGAAAAAAACCAACCAAGCCTTCATTTTGTAGCCCCAAAAATAAAGGGCTAGAAAAAGCAGAATCCCTGCCAGAAAGAGAAAAGCAACAAGTTCTAACATAGGAATCATTATAGCACGCTTTAGAGCAGAAGTAACCTGAAAATTATTTCCAAAAAATCGGTCTATACCAGTTGACAAAAATTGGTCTATACCATACAATAAGATTAGGAAAACACAAGGAGGAAGACTCATGATTAAAGTTGTTCGTGTCGCAAGTCAAGAAGAAGGTGGGCAAGAGGCCCTTGCTATTTTGAAGGAGAAACTTGTTGCAGGTGCTCAAACACTAGGATTGGCAACAGGTAGCAGCCCTCTCGGTTTTTATGAGGCAGTTCGGGCTAGTGATCTTGATTTTTCTCATTTAACCAGTGTGAATCTGGATGAGTACGTTGGACTAGCGGCAGATAATCCTCAATCCTATCGTTATTTTATGGAAGAAAATCTCTTCCAAGTAAAACCATTTAAGGCGAATTACTTACCAAATGGGGAAGCTGCTGACTTAGATGTGGAATTAGCCCGTTACCAAGAAATCTTGGAAGAACATCCAGTTGATTTACAAATCCTTGGGATAGGCCGAAATGGTCACATCGGGTTTAACGAGCCAGGCACTTCCTTTGATCAAAAAACACAGGTGGTGGACTTACAAGAATCTACAATTGAAGCCAATGCCCGTTTCTTTGATAAGATTGAAGATGTTCCAACCAAGGCTATTTCGATGGGAATCAGCGATATTATGAAAGCTAAAACCATTGTTCTCTTTGCCTACGGTGCTGATAAGGCAGATGCGATTGCAGGTGCCGTGAATGGTCCTGTGACAGAAGAATTACCAGCCAGCATTTTACAAAACCACCCAGAAGTTTATATCTTTGCAGATGACGCAGCCCTTTCCAAATTGGAAGACTAATGCTCAGCCCTCCTGATGCCACAATCGGAGGGCTTTTCTATTTTGTCTACTTTTGCGGAACATGGTATACTAGTAAGGCAGAAAAAATCGGAAGGAAACAGTGATGTCACGTATTGATGAAATGAAGCGGCGACGGACCTTCGCCATTATCAGTCACCCGGACGCGGGGAAAACAACCATTACCGAGCAATTGCTCTATTTTGGAGGCGAGATCCGTGAGGCCGGTACGGTAAAAGGGAAGAAGACTGGAAATTTTGCCAAGTCTGACTGGATGGATATTGAGAAGCAACGGGGAATCTCCGTTACCTCATCAGTCCTGCAATTTGACTATCTTGGCAAGCGGGTCAATATCCTAGATACCCCGGGACACGAGGACTTCTCTGAAGATACCTATCGGACCTTGATGGCAGTGGACGCAGCTGTGATGGTTGTCGATTCCGCCAAGGGGATTGAGGCCCAAACCAAGAAACTTTTTGAGGTTGTGAAACACCGCAATATTCCCGTTTTCACCTTTATTAACAAGTTGGACCGAGATGGTCGCGAGCCCCTCGATTTGCTGGAGGAGTTGGAGGAAGTTCTGGGAATTGCTTCTTATCCAATGAATTGGCCGATTGGGATGGGAAAAAGTTTTGAAGGGCTCTACGACCTTCACCATAAGCGGATTGAGTTGTATAAAGGGGAACAGCGTTTTATCGAGTTTGAGCAAGCTGAGAGTCACGGGTTGGGGAACAATCCTTTCTACCAACAGGTGCTAGAAGATGTGGAGTTGCTCAGTGAAGCTGGAAATCCTTTCTCCGAGGAAGCTATCTTGGCCGGGGACCTGACCCCAGTCTTTTTCGGATCAGCCCTTACGAATTTTGGGGTCCAAACCTTCTTGGAAACTTTCCTTGAATTTGCCCCAGAACCACATGGTCATCAGACAACCGAAGGCGAGATGATCCAGCCGGATGCACCAGATTTCTCAGGATTTGTCTTTAAAATTCAGGCCAATATGGATCCGCGGCACCGTGACCGAATTGCCTTTGTGCGCATTGTATCAGGGGAGTTCGAACGGGGTATGGCCGTTAACCTACCGCGAACTGGAAAAGGGGCGAAACTGTCCAATGTTACCCAGTTTATGGCAGAGTCTCGTGAAACAGTTGAAAACGCCGTGGCTGGGGACATTATCGGGGTCTACGATACTGGTACTTATCAGGTTGGGGATACCTTGACCGTTGGGAAAAACAAGTTTGAATTTGAACCCCTCCCGACCTTTACACCGGAAATCTTCATGAAAGTTTCTGCTAAAAATGTCATGAAGCAGAAGTCCTTCCATAAGGGAATTGAGCAACTAGTACAAGAAGGGGCCATCCAGCTCTACACCAACTACCAAACCGGTGAGTATATGCTAGGGGCAGTCGGTCAACTGCAATTTGAAGTTTTCAAACACCGGATGGAAAATGAATACAATGCGGAAGTTGTCATGTCCCCAATGGGTAAAAAGACCGTCCGTTGGATCAAACCAGAGGACCTGGACGAACGCATGAGCTCCAGCCGGAATATTCTGGCGAAGGACCGCTTCGAACAGCCCGTATTCCTCTTTGAAAACGACTTCGCTCTACGCTGGTTCGCAGATAAATATCCAGATGTAGAACTCGAAGAGAAGATGTAGGATACAAGAAACTATAGACACAAAAACACTTCAAGCGCTCACAAAGCCTTGAAGTGTTTTTTCGAAATCAAAATAAATCGGAATAGCTACCTGTTCGTGTTGCAGTTAAAATGAGGTGTCCTCTATCAATTGCATAGATGAGGAGCCAATCGGGTTCAATATGACATTCTCTAAAACCCTGATAATTTCCCTTTAGAGGATGGTCGAGATATTTTTTATCTAGTTCTATTTCTTGCTGGAGTTTACTTAAAACTGCTTCCAATTTAAGTAAATTACCTCCACGTTTTTGGATTCGTCTAATATCCTTTCGGAATTGGTAAGTGGTTCTGAGCTCTAACATGAGCTATTCCTCATTCAAGTCATTCAGAAAATCTGAAAAATCCGAATAAGATTGACTAGGAAGGTCACCAGCAATAATACGTCGGGCTTCCTCTATTGCTAATTCTGTCGGTTTATTGTATCTAGGTTGCCGAATTTGAAATGGAAATCCACCTTGCATAATTGCAGTATTAAGGAAAATATTAATCGCATCTGTAACAGAGATGCCAAAACTTCCAAAGAGCTCTTCAGCCTCTTTTTTCAAAGTAGGTTCAATTCTTAAATTAATATTTGCAGTTTTTGCCATAGAAATCACCTCCTAAGTCAAATTGTACTCCGTTTGTGTAACATTTGCAACCATTTTTTGTGCGTTGGCTCTTTTATTAGAGATTACAAATCAAGATAATTTAGAAGAGTAGCTAGAACTCTTGTGATACAAGAAGCTTGTGTATTTTTTAGTGGATTAAAACGTGTTGAACTTACCAGCAAGGAAAGATAGCTTGAACGAGTTATGGGTTGCTCTTCTAATAGTCCTTTTTCTGAACTTGAATTTATAGAGTGACTGAAAAACGTTAGTAAAGGGCACCTCTAAAAACTCCTCTCTTCGTGTCTGGATGGGTTACACTAAACTAGACAGAAATTATAAACTCTTCTAAAATTGAATCAAAAGGAGAATATTATGGCTAGGCGTACCCGCCGTCATTTCAGTGACGAATTCAAACAACAAATCGTAGATCTTCATCGAGCAGGTAAAAGACGCAGTGAAATTATCGAACAGTATGATTTGACTCCCTCAACCTTTGATAAATGGATTAGACAGTCTA